>CBDVDB010000196.1:0-4472 GCA_965372625.1 uncultured Nitrospinaceae bacterium | reverse complement strand
CCGTGGCCTTCGGCGGCGGTCACCTCCTGCACGCCGTTGACGCGGATTTTCACCGTCGCCTCGGCGATCGGCGCTTCGTCTTCCTGCCGCTTCTCGACGATGACGCGAAATCCGATGAACTCGAAATGCTGTTCCTGCTCGCCCAGCGCATCGCGCATCAACAACTCGAACGAAGCTTCGGCGCCTTCGTACTGGAAGCCGAGTTTCTCCGATTCTTTCAACTGGTCCAATATCTCCCGAATCTTCGGATCTTTCGAATCGACGTCCAGCCCGAATTCTTTAGCCTTCTCGAGGATATTGCTTTTACCCGACAGGTCGGACACCAGGATGCGCGTCTGGTTGCCTACCAGAGAAGGATCGATATGCTCGTACGTCTCGCGGTTTTTCTGCATCGCGCTGACGTGGATGCCGCCCTTGTGCGCGAACGCGCTCTTGCCGACATAGGGTTGATGGTTCCAGTGCGCCTTGTTGGCCAGCTCGTCCACAAATGAGGATAAAACCTTCAACCCCTTCATCTGATCGTTGGAGATGCAGTCCATTCCCATCTTCAATTTGAGGGTGGGGATGACCGAGACCAGGTTGCAGTTGCCGCACCGTTCGCCGTAGCCGTTGACGGTGCCCTGCACCTGTCCGGCCCCGGCTTCCACCGCGGTCAGCGCGTTGGCGACGCCCATTTCGGAATCGTTGTGGGTGTGGATGCCGAGCGGAGCTTTGCAGACCTTGCGCACCGCTTCGAAAATGGTTTTGATTTCCCAGGGCATTGTACCGCCGTTGGTGTCGCACAATACCAGCCAGTCGGCCCCCGCCGATTCGGCTGCCTTCAATACCTTGAGGGCGTACTCCGGATTCTTTTTATAGCCATCGAAAAAATGTTCGGCATCGAACATCACTTCCTTCACATGCTTTTTCAGGAACGCCAGGCTGTCGGACACCATGCGCAGGTTTTCGTCGAGGTTGGTGGACAAGGCCTCTTTCACATGCATATCCCAGCTTTTGCCGAAAATGGTGACCACCGGAGTTTCCGCTGCCAGCAGGCGTTTCAGGTTGGGATCGTTCTCCGCTTTGTTTTTAGGCGAACGGGTACTGCCGAAGGCGACCAGCTTCGCTTGGTGGAAGGAGTCCGCCTTGATCTTCTCGAAAAATTCCACGTCCTTGGGATTCGATCCCGGCCAGCCGCCTTCGATGTAGTGGATGCCGCCCTCGTCCAGCTTGTGGGCGATGCGGAGCTTATCCTCTACGGTGAAAGCGATTTCTTCCGCCTGGGAACCGTCGCGAAGTGTAGTGTCGTATATTTTGATGGTCTTCATATCAGGTAACGTTTTTTTAATTATGCCGTGGGCGAGGCGCCGGTGGCGGATTCGGAAATCCGCTGGGGTTCCTCGTCCAGTTTGAATTCGTCATGCAAAGCGCGCACCGCCTGTTCGGTGCCTTTCTTATCAATGATACAGGACACACGGATTTCCGAGGTGCTGATCATCATGATATTGATTTTTTCCCGCGACAGCGTGCTGAAAATCCGCGCCGCCACGCCGGAATGACTGCGCATGCCCGCGCCGACCACGGAAATTTTTGAAATATCCGAATCGGACGAAACGCTTTCGGCCTGTATCTCCTGGCCTTTCTTCTGCATGATCGGCATGGCCTCCTGCAAATTCGTGGTGGGCAGGGTGAACGAAATGTCGGTATGTCCCTCCGCGCTCACGTTTTGGATGATCATGTCCACCGAAACGGAAGCCTCCGCCAGCGCATTGAAAATGGTGGCGGCGATGCCCGGTTGATCCGGTACGCCTTTGATGGTGATTTTCGATTGATCCTCGTCGTGCATGACTCCGGATACGACCGGTTGTTCCATGTCGGGATTCTCCTGGCAAATCCGGGTCCCCTCATCCGTTTCGTCGAAGGCGGAGCGGACCACAAGTGGCATATTAAATTTGTTGGCAAACTCGACACAGCGTATCTGCAATACCCGGGCGCCCAGGCTGGCCATTTCCAGCATCTCGTCAAAGGATACCATATTCAGTTTGCGGGCGTTCGGCACCATGCGCGGGTCGGCGGTATAGACCCCTTTGACGTCGGTATAAATTTCGCATAAATCGGCCTTCAAAGCCACCGCCAAAGCGACGGCGGAGGTATCCGACCCGCCCCGGCCGAGAGTGGTGACGTCCCCCATTTCGTTGACGCCCTGAAACCCGGCGCACACCACGACGTGATTTTTCTTGAGGATATCGAGTGCGCGGCCGGCGTTGATCTCCCGGATACGGGCGCGGGTATGGGTGCCGTCGGTCAACAGGCCCATTTGCCGTCCTGTCAGCGCCACCGCCGGGCAACCGATCCCGTGCAGGGCGATGGACAACAGGGCGCTGGAGATGCGCTCGCCCGAGGACAGCAACAGGTCGATCTCCCGCCGTTCGGGCAAATCCGACAACTCGTGCGCCATGGCCAACAGCTTGTCGGTTTCCCCCTCCATGGCGGAGACCACCACCAGCACGTCCTTGCCGGCCTCGCGGCTTTTTTTGATCCGCCGGGCCACGTTCCGGATTTTATCCAGCGAGCCGACGGAGGTGCCGCCGTATTTTTGTACGATCAGGTTACGGCTCATAATTTGCCATTCAGAAACGCTTCTATTAAAGCGGGACCGGATTTGAAATGCTCCGATCCGTTCAGTACCACCTCTTCGTTAAACCGCTCTACCGCATCGGGTTCCTTTACCGAGGGGTAGGCGACGAAGGGAACCGGGTCTTTCGTATACCGCATCAGATTCACCGCGCTCATGTGATTCTCCACCAACAGCAGGGTGAGCTCCTTATCTTGATCCACCGCCGCCAGCAACGGACCGACGACTTTCTGGTCGATATCCTCAACGGTGAGGATTTTGTCGTCGATGTTGCCGAGCAATGACGGCGTCTCCGCGGCGGCGACATGCAGAAAAACCACGTCGCTGTTGTCCAGCGCGTTCAGGGCGGCATCGACCTTGGCCCGGTAATCGGTATCGGGGAAACCGGTGGCGCCTTTAACCTCCGGGGTGTGCATCCCGGTGGTCTGGGCAATGCCCTTCATCAACAGGGAAGCGGTGACGACCGACGCCTGCCGGCCGAAACGGCCGGCGAAAGCCGGCGGTGTTTCGCGTTTGCCGTTACCGTTGCCCCAGAACCAGACGCTGTTGATCACGTCGTCGCCGTTTTTGGCGCGCGCCTGATTGAACGGATGATTGTGCAAAATGATCTGCGCCTGGTTCATCAGATAGACCAACTCTTTGGCTGCATCGCCTTCCGGCATATGCTTGCGGATGCCTTCGCCGACCAATTCGTGCGGCGGCATCAGGCGGCCGGACAGCGCGGTGTTCTTCATAACCATCAGGTTGTGGTAACCGGCGCCGGGATGAAACGTCACTTCGTCCGGTATCTGTTCCTGCAGGGCGCCCAACAGTATCCGGGCGTTATCCGCCGACAACTGCCCGGCGGTGTAGTCCTTGAGGATCATGTCGTTGTGGCTGGATTGCAGGATGATGAAATCACAGCACAGCGGCGTCTCGTCGTCCTGCAGTTCCACGCCCAGCGCCCGGGCCTCGTAGCGGGCGGACCCGAGATTATATTTTGCCGGATCACAGCCCAGCAGGGAGAGATACGAAATCTCGTTCTCCGCTGGCAGGGCCTCCGGGATGGTCCGCACCGACCCGCACCGGCCCTGCTCGGCCAGGCGGTCCAGGTTCGGGATATCCGCCATCTGCAGGGGCGTCCGATTGTCTTTTTCGGCAATCGGCTGATCGGTCAGCCCATTCGCCATAAGTACTATATATTTCATAGCGTTACGAGCGGTTCAGGTTGGTGAGCGGGGTCCATTTGGAATTATATCGCAATTTGGCGGGATTGCCATCGCCAAAGGCTTGGGGAACCTCATATTTTTGGCGGGCCAGTGGGTACCTCACCTTTGATTTACATCTGGTTTCACTTTATCCTTGCGTTTATCAAGGCAATCCGTTCAACTTTTAATATACCAGTTGTTTCCCTCAGTGGGGAAATCCAGTTGAATTGTTGGGAACTTTATTCGTCAAAGTTGGGGGAGACGGGATGAATAAGCCATTCTTGATCACGTAAAAATAGAACCGCGGAAAGCCGCCGCCCCGGTCATTCCGGCGATGCCTGCCGGCTTCCGGTTGAGCTGGCGCGTGGGACTTCTGCTGGCCCTGCCGTTGTTCATCGCTTTGGGATGGGCTGAGGGTCACTGGCCCGTCGCCCCGGAGAGTGCCGGCACATTCAGCATGGGGACCGTCGCTCTCCAATTTGCACTTTTCTACCTGGCAGTGTTTTCCCTTTATACGGTGTTAAGTGCCATCGTGAGCAGCAACTCGGCGTTCTGGGTGGCGCTGGTCATGGGAGTGAATCCCTGGTTTTTGAGTTTTCTCGGACAGGCCGAAGGCACGAGCCTGGCCTGCGCCCTGGGCGCCCTGGCGTTATCCGCCTGGGCCGCGAAAG
>CBDVDB010000195.1:0-4480 GCA_965372625.1 uncultured Nitrospinaceae bacterium | reverse complement strand
GCGGTCGGTGGCGTCGAGGTTGTCGACGGGCAGAAATTCCACGGTTTCGACTTTCTGGATGAGGAGCTGCGCGATGCGGTCGCCTTTTTTGATGAAGTGCTCGTCTTCGGAATGATTGAACAGCAGGACTTTCACCTCGCCGCGGTATTGGGAGTCGATCACCCCCGCGCCGCAATCGATGCCGTGTTTAACGGCCATGCCACTGCGCGGCCAGATGAGGCCGACATGGCCTTCCGGAAGCGCCAGGCGGATGCCGGTGGCGACCAGCATTTTACCACGGGCCGGGATGACGGTATCGGCGGCGGAACACAAATCCGCACCCGCGTCACCGGGGTAGGCGTAGGAGGGGGTGAACCCTCCCGCTACCCGGCATACGGTTTTCGATTCGTCGAGTATGTCCATTTTAATATGAAGAAGCCCCGCCGAAAGTCTCAAGGGAAAGCTGACGATGGGGTCGGTCACACCCCTTAAGGTCAATCGACCGTCCTGTCCCTGGCAGAAAACAGGATTGCACTGGCAGAGGTAATGCATGAAAACCCTTGTGGCTCCGGCGGGGCGAAATAATGAAAGGGTGGCGGGTTACTTTTCGGCCCTGGTCCACTCCGTTAGGAATGAACATTGACCGGAAAAAACGCTTCCAACTAACGCCGCTTGGAATGAGCTTTTTTGCCGATTGTGTATGCAGGTCTCGGCCGGCGCTCAATACATTTGGGGATTTAGGAAGGGGCATTTCCTGCATCTTTAATTTCAAATAGTTCAAAAGATGCCAGGGGGAATAGGAAGCCGCTTTTAAAGTAACCCGCCTGGAGGGGCAGGGAAAACCGGTATTCTGATTCGTGGGTCCGATCATTCGGTTCCAACTAAGCTGAGGTTGATTCAAACAGCCTAAAATCCTTTATATTGTGTGGCTATGGGAAAATACCACTATATATTGTATGGTGTCAAGCGGATTGTTCGAGAATCTACCGTTAGCCTCATAATTAACAATATTTCAATAGGTTATGGTTATTTTAATTTTGGATTTCATTAACATTAAATAGCCACCACAATATATTGGGGTTCGATTCCTGCCAAAAGCCTGCATGTTGGGGCTGAGGGAAGGGGAGGCTCCGATAATGAGCGTGTCAAATATTTAAACTCCAAACGGGCGTTAAAATTTTGTTTGAGGGGTAAAAGGTTGATTTTAAATGAGTGACGCTTCTAAGGTCAGTTGCGCCCTTATTGTCCTGATATTGGAGTCAGGGTCAGTCTTCGTTTTTCCGGAATCGGTCGAGGGTGTCGGGAATTTCCCCCAGGGTGCGGTCCTTGATGTGGTACAGGGCAGGGTCGCCGGGCAGTGAACTGTAAAGGAGCGGATGATCCTTCACGGGCTTGCCAATCTTGATCTGTCCCAGGGGCTGGTTTTTCTGATCGTGCAAAGTGATCACCAGGCGGGGTTTCTCCAGTCCCGTTTCACCGGAGATATTATTGGAATCCATTTTCGCTTCATATTCCAGATTGTTCAAAGTCCACAGAATATCTTTGCCGACGAACGGTTTGATGTCGTCTATTTTTTCCGGTTTGACCAGAACCCACTGGTTATCATTTTTGCTCAGCTCAAAGGTTTTCTCCGGGGTTTCGATTTCGATGCGGGCCACCTGTTCCGGTTCAAACTTCAGCAGTTTTTTATCGGTAAAATCGATCCGGGCGCGGAAAATTTTTTCCACGGTTTCGGCATCCAGTTTGAACACCGTTCGGTCCCCGCTACGGGCGGCGAAGTAATGTTTTTTACCCCTGTCCGGGTTGCCCAACTGAAGAGTTTCTTTCGTTCCGTCACTTTTAAAAACGGTCAACGTATTTCGGGGGGCATCCAGCCCGAACAGTTTTAAGTTTTTTGAGGGTGCGAACTCCTGGATTCGCGCTTCCTTCAAGTCCAGCAACAGGGTATTGACCGTGGCGGAATCGGCGGGTTCGGCTTCCGGGCCCGCAAATACCCATAGTCCAGCTTTGTTGGAATCGCGCACCACATGCACGGTTTCCCGGCCCTCCCGGCTTTCTATCGCGGTGACATTCTCTTCCCGGAAGGTCAGCAGCGATTTTTCAATGAAACTGAGAGGGTTCCTGGAAAGGGTTTCCACCAGGCTGTCGGAGAGGGTGATTATATTTTGGGGTTCGGCGCGTTGCGCGTAATAGGAATGATCGTCATACTGTTTTCCGATTTTGAGGGTCCAGGCCCGCCCGATTTTTTCCGCCTGGATATTAAGAACGATCCGCGGTTGGGTGAGTCCCAGAGGCGCCGCCTCTTCCGGTGTTTCAGAGATGAAAGTTTCAATGCGCTCGAACCGGATATTATTGAGGAAGTTTAAAATTTCATCGGTATCCCCCCGGGCGTTGACCGGTGCGGTCAGTTGCCAATGCTCTCCTGATTTCACGAACCGCTGGGCTTTCCCTTCATACGTAAGGTCCACGGAGGTGACATCGCGCGCTGTGAAATCGAGCAGGGTTTTATTGCGCAAGTCGTTCAGGGATGCGTTCAGTTGGCGGGTATCCAGGAAAGAGAGAAGAACCCGCTTCTCCCCGGCCAACTTAATGTAAGTGTCGCGCCCGAGGGGGCTGAGTTCACCCACCAGCAGGGTTTTTAATTTTTTTGATTTAAAGCGTAACGCGATCTTGAGAGAAGGGTCCTGCAATCCGAAATCCGCCAGATTCTGCGGCGCCTCATCCACCACGCGGGTGATTTTGGCTTCCTCCAAAGTGAGGAGCAGATGATTGATAACGCCGTCATCCCCCCTCATGGCCAGCGGTTCGCGGATGTTCCAGGTGGCATCGTTGGGATTGCGCTTGATCTGGATCGTCCCGGATTTTTTGATGAGATCGAATTCTTCAACCTCTTCCACTTTGAAGGGAACCACAAGTTTGGAGCGGGTTGCCTCTTGGTCTTTCTTCTCGGCGTTGGGGACCTCGATAAAAATCAGGTACAGACCGAGACCGATAAAAATGAGGATCAACCAGAGAGTGTTCCAGAGGGCGCCGCGGAACTTCATAACGATCGTCTTTTCCACCAGACCCTGAGGCCCACCAGGATCACCAGGCCGGGAAACACGATCGCCCCCAGCAAAAAGGTGAGGTTGCCCTGCGTATCGGTGAGGATGATCGGACTCCATTTTTTTGAGCGGGGCCGGATGGAGATCAGGTTTTCTTCTTTCGACAGCCAGGACGCGGTGTTCAGAAAAAAGTCGCTGTTGCCGTATAAACTGAAGTACTGGTTACTGGCAAAATCCGAGTCGCCGATCACGACCAGGCGGGCCTTCGTGGAAGGGGCCGGCGGTTCCGTGGGTTGCGTTGGGCCAGAGGGAGCGGGTTGTTGCTCGGCACTATCACCGGATTTGATTTCCTTGGTAGATACAACGGCCACCGGCACCGGACCCTGGAGATCGATTCCCGGATCGAGCTTGACTTTTCCGGACCGGTATTCCTTCTCCGCCCAGCTTTTGGGTCCGGAAAACAGGATTTGCGTCGTCTCAAGACCTTCGGTGGTAATGGCGGAAACGGACCGGAGCCAGGGAAAGATGGTTTGCTGTCCCATGTCGCGGGTGATCGGATGGTCGGCGATTTGACTGATGATAGGAGTTGTGTAATCCGCGCCGAACAGCTTGGCAAGGGGATCGATTACCAAGTCATCCCGGATATCGACGCCCCACTTTTCAAGAAAAGCGGTCAATCCGGAATCCTGGTCCGGGTCCAGCAACAGCATCACCGCGCCGCCTCGGTTGAGATAGGCGTCGACCGCCTCGATTTCCGATGGCTGTATAATTTTCAGCGGTCCGTTGATGATCAGCGCGTTCGCATCTTCCGGAACTTTTCCCGTTTGCAGAAGGAGCAGTTGCTCCACTTGATAATGATCCCGCTCCAGCGCCTGTTTGGCCTGCGAGTAACCTTTCTTTTCCGTATCGTCGATATTCTTTTCCCGGTGCCCGCTCAGAAAATAAATTTTCTTTTGATGGTCCCGCGTGACCTGCAACAGAGCGTTGGTCAAATCCTCCTCGGAGACCTGTTTGACCTTGGTTTCCTGCTCGCCGCTTTCCAGCACCACCGTGCCGTAAGTGGTAACTCCATAGCGCTTGGTGACGGCGGGTTGCCGGTCCGGGTCTACAAACTCCACTTCAATTTTGTCCGTTAATTCTTTATAACCGTCGGCCAGCCGCTGAAATTCGTTACGACTGGGGTTCTGGATCTGGATGAAGGCGGTCATTTTGACTTTTCTCGGGAGGTTGGCCACGATCTTTTGAGTTTGCGGGGCCAGCGTGTAGACGGAGGTTTCCGTGAGGTCCCAGCTGAATTTATGGCGGTGCGTCAGAAGATTGATAAAAATCAGGATGCCCAGAAATACCAGGATCATCACCGTCGCGTTCATGCCGTAGAGGGCGGTGCGGGTTTTCAGAGCGTGCAGGACTTCCTGCCGGGCCACCACAAAAAAGAACAGGGCGTTGATCCCCGCGAC
>CBDVDB010000194.1:0-4507 GCA_965372625.1 uncultured Nitrospinaceae bacterium | reverse complement strand
CGGGCGCGCTTGTGAGCCCATTGGCGCAGATAGTCGATCTTCTCCGCCGCCGTCACCGCCAGGGGGACGGTTTCCTTGATAGCCTGGAGAACATCCTCCGTGGTGAACTCGCGGTTTTCGGCGAAGGCTTTGTACATCGCCGAGAGAATCGCCTGCTCGATTTCCGCGCCGCTGAATTTGTCGGACTCTTTCGCCAGATGCGCGACGTCGTACTTTTTGGGATCGCGTTTTTTCAGGCCGAAATGAATATCGAAAATCACTTTCCGCTCGGCCGCCGTGGGCAAATCGATGAAAAAGATTTCATCGAACCGTCCTTTCCGCAACAGTTCCGGCGGCAGGCTTTCAACATCGTTGGCGGTGGCGATGACGAACACCGGCTTGACCTTCTCCTGCATCCAGGTGAGAAAAGTTCCGAATATCCGCGAGGTGACGCCGGAGTCGACCGATCCCGAGCTTTGCAGTCCCGAAAAACCTTTTTCGATTTCGTCCAGCCACAGCACGGTAGGGCTCATCGCTTCGGCGAGGGCGATAGCCTTGCGCATATTGGCCTCGGAATTGCCGATGAAGGAATCGAAAATCTTACCGACGTCGAGCCTCAGCAGAGGCAAATTCCATTCGGCGGCGATGGCTTTGGCGGACAGGCTTTTGCCGCAGCCCTGCACGCCCAGCATGAGAATGCCTTTCGGCTCCGGCAGGCCGTACTCGCGCGCTTTATGGCTGAACGCCCCGCCGCGCTGCTTGAGCCAATCCTTGAGCTTTTCCAATCCCCCGACTTGGGACAGCGTGGTCGACAGGCCGATGAAATCGAGGATGCCGGATTTGCGGATCAACTGTTTTTTTTCGTCGATGATGGCCGGCAGATCGTCCTTGCTGAACCTGCGGTCGGTGATCAGCGCCTTGGCGTACACGTTCTCCGCCTCGTTGCGGGTGAGGCCGAGCGTGGCCTGGATGACTTTTTCCTGCAGGTCATTCGTCAGCTCGATTTTGACTTTCCGCGAATTGCGGTAGGGCTCCAGCAAGTTGTTCAGCACTTCCGCAAGTTCGCCGGCATCGGGCAGGGGCAGATCGAACACGTTAATATCCTTTTCGAGTTCGGGCGGGATTTTCAGCACCGGCGACACCAGCAGGATGGTTTTGTAACTGCGCTTCAGGTGATGCACCAGATCCCGCATGCGCCGGAGAATTTTTTCATCTTCCATATAGGGATGAAAGTCCTTCAACACGAACACCGCTTTTTTGTCGGACCGCTCGATGTACTTCAGCGCTTCGTCCGGCTGGGTGGATTTTTTGGCGTCCCCTTGCGGCGGTTGGAAGCCCTGCGAGCAGGTCCAGGAAATGACCTCCTTGCCGGTGGCGCGGCCCACTTCCTCCAGCGCTTCCTCGGCGCGGGTTTCCTCGCTGGTCACCAGATAGAGCAGGGGGTAACGCGCCCGGATGCTGAGTGACAATTGCTGTTTTAAATTATTCATGTGGGGTTCCGTCCGTTAAAGTTCGAGAAACGATGACCGGTCATCCACCGCGTGGGCTTCGTGGACCAGTTGATGATAATGAAAACTCTGTGAATCGAGAATCGCCATCCGGTTGGCGGTTTCGCTGACCGCTATCGACTGCACCCGCCCGGCCAAAGGCAGCCGCCACATCAGGTCCCCGGCCGGCACCTGGTAGCAGGACAACAGGTCTCCGGTGGGGACCAACTCGAGAATGTCCTTTTTGTGTTGACCGAATAGAGAGCGGGAGCTGTGCGCTGAATACTTTTTCGTTTGTCTTCCGTCATGTCCGCATAAAAGCAGAGCGCCTTTTTTATTCCGGAATGCGACGATCTTTTTAAGAGCAATAATTTCCTGTATCGGGCCTTCGATTTGATGTTTCCACCGCCCCCTGCCGTTTAAATCGAGACCGTAACAACGCCCCTGCTCGCCGCCGGCAAAAATGCCGTCCGCCGTCAGTTGCAATGCCGTAATGGGTCCGCCCAGAGTGGTGTGTTTGAACTTTAAACTTTTCAGATCCAGAACGTACAGGGTTTTGGGCGACGTTTGAAACACCGCGCGGCGCACGCGGTTATGAATACGCAGATTAAAAATATCCTTCTTGAGGGTGCGGCTCCAGACTTTTTTACCCTGCCCGGAATAGCAGGTCAGCGTCCTGAATTTATCAAAAGCCAGGATGGCGGTTCCGGAGGGCGCCAGCGCCACTTCCGTCAGCTCAGCGTTATAAAAAGTCAGATGTTTCTCGCGCAGGGTTTGGGTATCCAGCAGAAACATCTCGGTATCGCTGGACAGCAAAACTTTTTTCCCATTGCGGGATATCTGGATATCGGCAAGACGGGTCATGAAATGTTTGATCCAGACCAGGCTTCCAGCGGAATCGTAGAGTTGAAACTCCTTGCCGTCGCCCAGCAGAACAAACCGTCCGTTCCCTGAAATTTTCAATACCGCGGGCGTGTTGTTGACCTTGTGGACGGGCTGGCTCCAGATTTCCTTGTGGTCCCCGAGATCGTGGTACTGGGTCAATTCCAGGAAATCCGTGCGCCGTTCCCCTTCCTTCAAAAACCTGAAGCAGGACAGCGTTCCGTTTTGCTCGCCGACGACGACCCGCGTCCCTTTGCGGTTTACCCGGCAGAAGGAGACGGGGGACAGCAATTTCTTTTCCCAGACCACAGCGGCGCTTCTGGAAACCATGGTAACTTTCCCCAATTGATCCGCCAGCAGGATAAACTTCCCGTTACCGCTGACATCGACATGAGCCACCGGCCGGTCGAGATCGATCTGGCTCAGGGTATGGTCGTTGCCGTTGTAGAGATAGACGCCCTTGTTGAAACAGGAAACGGCGAAGACGTCACCTTTATCGCTGACCGCGAATTCGGACGGCATGTCGCGCGACAATTCGATGGGCGCCGGATTGTTCATGAGCCACAGATTCGTCCCGTCGGACTGGTACAACCCCAGGCAAATCTGGTTGTGCACCACCCAGAACTGCTCCATTTTGGGAACCGGCAGAACGCGCGCCCAGGGATGGGGGATCGGATATTCCCGCACGGTTCTGCCCTTGAGGTCGAGGCGGCGCGGTTTGCTCTTCCAGCCCCACAGCAGAACGTCTCCAGATTTGTCGTCCACCCCGGACCAGTAAGTTTTGAACCCTTTTTTGAGTTTTTGTTTACCGGCATAATCGATCAGGATCAGCTGGCTGAACTCGTTCAGTATCGCAACCTGTTTTTTAGCGGCCAGGATTTTGACACTCTTGACCGGCTGGCCGACATCCGCCTCCCAGGCCAGGTTGCCTTCGTTATCAATCAAATGCACCACCCCGTTATCAAATCCAAGGGCAACATAATGGTCGTCCGGCGACAAATCCATTGCAGACCATGAGCCGGGGATTTCCCGTTTCCAAAGCTCGACGGCTGATTTTTTCTGCTCGATATCCTGTTTTACGCCCACGAATGATTACGCTGAATAAGTGCGATGATGACAGTCTCCCGGTTAACCCCCTTCTTTTATTGTAAAGGAATCGGCGCCAATGATAAGGCCCTAAATCCTTTTTTTTGAATCTTCTCCGGTTTCCCGGTTGAACGCCATTGCCGGGTATGAGATGTTGGGAAACGGTGTTTGAAGACATCCCCAATCCCCTCTAAAAGGATACGCATGAATAGCGAGCGATATATATTGAGTTTTAAAGCGGCGACCGGATTCCACGTGGTGCTGGAATACGGCGGGCCGGAAGAGTTGACCGCCATCCAGGCCAAAATCGAAGAAGCCGGCCTGACCTGCGAACGGTTGCCGGGGTTCAATCCCCGCTTCGATCAAGCGGATTTATTTATGGACATGCGCAGTCCCGAATGCGCCACCCAGTTCGATCTGGAGGATTGGATTTAGGAGGTTGCGAGGCGGCCCCGCGCCACGCAACCGGGATCAGTCTTTAAACGTTTTGAGGTGGTCGGCCAGCATGCGGGCCATGAGATCGAGGTTGGTGGGCCAGGCATAGCGGATTTCCAGGCCGGGGTGGCGGGTGCGCAGGTCTTCCAGTATTTCGGGAATCTCGATTTCGGAATGGGACCCGCCGGGCGTCAGCATGGTGGGCACGACGGTGATGTGGGTGACCCCGCTGGCCGCCAGTTGGGCCACCGCATCTGCCAGCGCAGGGGCGCAAAACTCGTTGTAAGCCAGCTTCAAGACAGCGCCCTCGAGCAAAGGCTCCAGCCGCTTCGCCAGGGATTCCAGCCCGGCCTGGTAGGGATCGGTTTCGGGAGTGCGGGGCCATTCGCGGATGCGTTTGTCCAGGTCACGCTCCTGAGGGGTCGCCGGTTGGCCGGAGGTTTTGCGCGCCCGCTCGAGCTGTTTGAACTGTTGTACGATTTCTCTCGGGCAGTCCTCAGGCAGGCCGCCATGCCCGACCAGAATCACCGCCCTTGGGTTTTCACTCATCGCACCCGCTCTGGTTAAAGGTTAACTTAACCTCACTAATCAGAAATTAATCACCAGGTCCGCGGTAACACGCCATCTCATAATATCCT
>CBDVDB010000193.1:0-4508 GCA_965372625.1 uncultured Nitrospinaceae bacterium | reverse complement strand
CCCGGCATCTTTGGCGCACCGGAAACCGATAAAATTGTATCGGGCTTCGGGCTCCATGTAATTGCGCGCCCAAGTGGGGGAAAAATCGATTTTTAAATGCGACTGGTACACTCCGCCGCGGATCACCTTATACAATCCCTTTTCGGAGCCGGGCATGCCGTTGTAGTCCCAGTCGTCCGCCGTCCACTCCCACACGTTGTGCCCCATGCCGAAAACACCATAAGGGCTGATCCATTCCTCGCGCCGGTCCACCCGCTCCGGAAGAAATCCCGAAAATCCATTGTTGGGGTGCGGCTGATATTTGCCCCACGGCCATTTACCGCCGTCCGGACCCCGCGCCGCCTTCTCCCATTCCCGCTCCGTAGGCAGACGTTTACCCGCCAACTGGCAATAGGTTTTCGCTTCGGCAAATGTAACTAACGCGACCGGAAATTTTTCTTTCCCCGCCGTAAATTGAAATTTCGGTCTGAGTTTCTTGTACTCGCCGCGTTGCATTTCAAAGTGGTCGATCAAATAGGCTTTTAAAAAAATTTTCTTGCCGAGCGCGGTTTTGGAATCTTCGGGGTGACCGTATTTAAAATTTCCCTCTGGGATGTACGCCATGCCCTCGGGAACCATGATTCCGGGAGGTACCTCAACGGGAATCTGCTCGACGCTATCCTCCGAGCAGGATAAAAGCCAGAAGGATAAGAACAATAATAATGAAAATAGCCACCATTTCATTGACGCGATTTGGGTGAGGCGGGCCGCTGGTCGAAAAAGTGAAACACTTCCCCGCCGTTGATGGACAAGGGCTTCTTCTGGTAGTCGAGGGGGTGGTCGATGCCGGGCTGAATCGTCCCGTCCACGGAGTAAGGACCGAAATCCGCCCAGTAGTTGCGCTTGCGCGAATCGGTAAACTCGATTTGGGTGATGTACTTGACGTTCTTGTACCCGTACTTGAACGGCGCGATCAGGCGCAGGGGAAATCCATGATCCTTCGAAAGCAGTTGACCGTTCATGCGTAAAACCATCAGCACCCGCGGCCTCAGCAGTTCCTCCAGCGTGAAGCTTTCGTAATAGGAATCGGCGGATTTAAAATAAACGTACTTCGCCCTGGAATCGGGCTGAACCCGGTCCACCAACTCCTGGAACCGGAAGCCTTCCCAAGTGGCCTTGGCCGACCAGCATTCCACGCACTTGAGACGCGATTCCTGCGTCACTATGGGAAACCCGAACAGGTCTTCATAACCGAAAGCCATTTTATTTTTCACCCGGCCGGTGACCGCCAGCCCCCACTCCTGCACGTTCACCCCCAGAAACGGGTTGGCGCTCCGGATATAAAATCCGGGCACGTCGCGATTCTGAATATAGTTGGGAGGAAAATTTTTGTTGGTCTGAAAATTGACCGTGCCCGCGCTCGTCTTCGGCCACAGCGACGCGAGGGTGGAAAGCGAAAACGCTTTTAGAAAAACCCGGCGGTTAAATTTGAAACGCAGCATTTCATTTACCTCTCAGGCCCAGCACATCCTGCATGTCGTACAACCCCGGCGATTGATCGACCACCCATTGCGCGGCGCGGATGGCACCACGCGCGAACGTTTCCCGGCTCTGCGCCCGGTGAAAGATCTCCAGCGTTTCGCCCATGCCGCCGAACAGGACGCGGTGTTCGCCGACGATATCCCCGGCGCGCAGGGTATGCACCCCGATCTCCTTCGGCCCGCGCCCTTCGCTGAACCCCTTGCGGCCGTACACGCCGACTTTGTTCAAGTCGCGGCCCAGCGCTTCCGCTACCAGTTCCGACAGGCGCACCGCGGTGCCGCTGGGAGCGTCCTTCTTGAACTTGTGATGCGCTTCGACGATCTCGACGTCATACGCGTCGCCCAAAATTTTAGCGACATCCTGCACCACTTTGAACAACACATTAACCCCGATACTCATGTTGGGCGCGAACACGCAACGAATGGTTTTCGCCGCTTCCTGTATCTGACCCTTTTCCGCCGCCGACAAACCGGTGGTGCCGAACACCACGGCCTTCTTCTGCGCCACCGCTTCTTTCAAAGTCCGCAGGCTGGACTCGGGTGTGGAGAAATCGATGACCGCATCGCAGGTGCGCATCATTTCCGCCAGGTCGTCATGCAGGGGGATATTTTTTTTGCCGATGCCGGCCAGCTCGCCCACGTCCTGACCCAGGGCGGGATTGCCAGCGGCTTCGATGCCGCAACACAGGGATACGCCCTCGGTATCCTCAATACAGGAAACGAGGGTCCGTCCCATGCGCCCGGCGGCGCCGACTATACCGATCTTGATCAATTCAGCCTCCTGGAGAAATTTTTCGCCCTAAGACCCTTAATAAACAGATGGAATTAAATCAATGCGAACTGCTTGAGAATTGCTTTTAATTGCGCCACGTGTTCATCCGACATGCGGGCCAGCGGGGGCCGCACCTCGTCGGATATTTTTCCCATCATGGCGAGCGCGGCTTTCACCGGCACCGGACTGGTCTCGATGAACAGGGCGTCGTGCAGCTCTCTCAATTCATAATGCAGGGCCGCGGCGCCGTCCATATCCCGATGAGCGGCCCGGTCGCACAACAGCGCCATTTTATCCGGCACCAGGTTGGCGGAAACCGAAATCACGCCTTTGCCTCCGATGGCAAGAATCGGCCACAGCAGGCCGTCGTCTCCGGAAATGAGCTCAAACTCTTCGCTGCACTGATCGATCACTTCGCTGATCTGGTTGAGCGAACCCGAAGCTTCCTTGATGCCGATGATGTTCTCCCGGTCCCGGTCCAGCCGCGCCACCGTCTCCGGCAGCATATTGACCGAAGTGCGGCTCGGCACATTGTACAGGATGATCGGCAGGTTAGTTTCTTTCGCGATCGCCATGAAATGTTCGTACAAACCCTGCTGGGAGGGTTTATTGTAATACGGCGTAATCAATAACGCGCCGTCGGCGCCCGCCTTCTGAGCGAACTGGGTCATCTCGATCGCTTCGCGGGTAGAGTTCGATCCGGTGCCCGCCAGCACGGGAATTTTATCCTGGCACACCTCCACCGCGATGGAGATTACCCGATGGTGCTCTTCATTGGTGAGCGTGGCCGATTCGCCGGTGGTGCCGCACGGCACGATGCCGCTGGTTCCGTTATCGATATGAAACTGCAGCAGATCGCGAAACGCCTGCTCATCCAACTCGCCGTTCTTGAACGGGGTGACGATGGCCACCAGGGATCCTTCAAACATGGCTTTCCTTTAGCGGGTGATTACAGTTCAACGATGTGGCCCTCAAACGTGATTTTGGTGAGCCCTTCGAGATAGACCACGGGCAGAGAACCGTTGGAAGGTTCGATATGGACCTTCAGAGTTTCTCCGCCGCGGGTTTCCACGTTGACGGGTGATGTGATTTTGAATTTATGCGAGGCGATGATCGCCGAAGCCACCACGCCGGTGCCGCAGGCGAGGGTCTCTCCTTCCACCCCGCGCTCGTAAGTGCGCACCTTGAGCACGTTGCCGTTTTTCTTTTCGACGAGATTGACGTTGGTTCCCGCCGGAGCGAAGATGGAATGGTAGCGGATGCCGCTCCCGATTTTCTGGATATCCTCCGCGTCCACATCCCCGGAAAAAATGATGGCGTGCGGTACGCCGGTATTCAGGCTGTCCATTTTATACTGTGTGCCATCAAACGTAACCTCGACGTCGTTCTGCAGGTTTTCCGGCTGGGTCAGTTTCACTTTCACCACCGGCCCGTTGACCTCGGCTTCGATGATGCCGGCGACGGTTTCAAAAGCATGATTTTTTGGCGCGATGCCCTTCTCGAACGCGTAGCGGGCCACGCACCGGCCGCCGTTGCCGCACATCTCGGGGGAGGAGCCGTCGGAATTGTAAAAATCCCACTTGTAGGCGGCCTTATCGGATTTCTCGATAAAAATCACCCCGTCGGCGCCCACCGAATTTTTCGGCTGGCAGACCTTCCTGACGAAATCCCGCTTCGTCTCCGGGTCCAACACCGGCTCGCGATTGTCAATAATGACGAAATCGTTGCCACTGCCGCTCATTTTTGTAAACGCAATTCCCACAACCACTCCATTTATAAGGGGAAACTTTAAAATAAGATGAAAAAAACGGGGCCGGGATTCATCCTCCTCCAAGTGGGCCGATTCTAACACAGGGCCGAAACCCGGTCAAACCCGCCCGCCCCTGCAAAACAAGGGTTTTCATGGTGTCGATGGGAATCTTCAAGGCAAAAAAACGCCCCTCCCGCCTGAGACGTCGCCGTCCCGGACGGGAGGAGCTGGGAGGGCCCGGCCTCTTGCAAGGCCGGGGGAGAAATTCGCTCATCTTTTTCAATCTAGCGAGAGGAGAACGAGACGGGCGAATTCTATCTGGAAGTCGCAGGGTTTCAACGAACCTTACAAAATAATCAGGTCAACCCGGGAATCCATTTTCTGATCCCTCTTGCAAGAGCAACCGGAAAGGTTAAACTGGATAAAAAGGAGGTGGGACATGCCTGAAAAAACGCCAAAAAAACCA
>CBDVDB010000192.1:0-4514 GCA_965372625.1 uncultured Nitrospinaceae bacterium | reverse complement strand
GTGGAGCTGAGGGGGATCGAACCCCTGACCTCTTGAATGCCATTCAAGCGCGCTCCCAGCTGCGCCACAGCCCCAATTTTTCAGTGATTTTGCGTCTTTAGAGTTTCGATATTAGCAGATTTCATTACTGTTTCCTATTGATTTTTAAGGCTCCGATCCCTCTGCCCTTCCACCTTGCCTTCCCTATTAATCCCTCTATAATAATGGGATACGCCGACACCCCGGAAGGGTCGGCCGGGTCGGGAAACCCGGTTGAAAGCGCGGCTGATTCAAACCTTAATATCCGATTCACCCACTCAATTCATCATGTTCAGTAACCTCAAACGCCGCCTGCGCAACATCTTTATCACCGGTATCCTCATCACTATTCCAGTGGCGTTTACCCTGTTCATCCTCAATTTTCTTCTGGATATCCTGGACGGCCTGGTCGTGCCCTGGTTCATTAAAACGCTGATCGAAATCGGCACCCCACTCCCGGAGAATTTTCACCTGCCCGGCCTGGGATTGATCCTGATCGTTCTGCTTATTTTCGTGGTCGGCGTGTTGACCAAAAGCTTCCTCGGCGCCAAGCTGGTCCAGTTGGGTGAAATGATCGTCGACCGCATCCCGATTGTGCGAAGCATCTACACCGGCGCCAAACAAGTGGTGACCACCATCGCCCACGCCGACACCAAAGCCTTCCGCAAAGTCGTCATGGTGGAATTTCCCCGCAAGGGAATCTATTCCGTGGGATTCATCACCGGCACCACCGAAGGCGAAGTACAGGAGCTGACCGAGGAGAAACTGGTCAACGTGTTCGTGCCGACCACTCCCAACCCGACATCCGGATTTCTGGTGTTTGTTCCCAATGAAGACATAATCGAACTCACGATGACGGTTGAAGATGGGATCAAGTTCATCATCTCGGTGGGCATCGTGACGCCGGAATACAATCAGAAAAAAGTTCTTGAACTCAAAAAAGATTATCAGGCATAACCCCCCCCCCAACACCATTTACATTTCCCCTGCTTTTCGAATGGATCCTGCTTCTTAAAAAATTTGTCTGCCTAAAACTTTGCCTTTACACTGAAAGCATACATCTAATCAATCTTAGTGGAAGGCAGCTCCATGATTCGTATCTTCAAATTTTTATTACTCGTGATTCCTTTGGCCATTGCCCATGGGGCATATGCCGGCCCGCATAAAAAAATCGATCCCCAACCCACACCGCGCGAGTTGATCGCGGTGGAAAACGCACTGGCCAGCGCCGATCTGGTAGGACTGTATTACATTGACATGGACTACGCCTTTCGCCTGGAAAAGATTTTTCTGGACGAGGGAGATTCTGCGGCCCTGTCCACCCCCACTGGCACAGATGACATCGTGGACGATACCATTCTAGGTTTCCTGCGCCAATCGGGATTGCGTCCGGGGGAAACGGTGGATTATATTCTCGGCGCATTCACCGGTGATCCCAAAGGAGCGGGACAGGTGCAGGTGGCGCTGGGAAATTTTCCGGTGAAAGCCCTGACCCAAAAATGGAAAAACCACAAAAGTGTGAAGCAAACCGAGGTGAACGGCCGCACCGCCTGGCTGTGGTCCCGCATCGATAAGGAAACCTGCAAGCCCTCGGCGCCGGAACTTATGGTGATCGACAGCAACCGTATGATCATCGGCGACCCTGAAACAGTCGCCTGGCTCCTGAAGCGGCTGGACAAAGCACAAGCCGCAAAAAACCTTTCCAGCTGGCGGAAATATCGAAAAAATAAATTGATCGCCTTCGCCATATTCCTTCCCAAAAGTCTGGAAAACATTTCACAAAATATGATCGCCCGCATGTTCGCCCACTCCGCGCAGGAACAAATGGTTTCGGTGACGGGTATCTATGGCGGCGGCACCATCACCTGGAAACCCGAGGGAATCAATCTGGAATTACTTTTAGAATCCTCCAATGTGGCCTGGAACCGGGAGCAACAGAAAAAATTTCAGGAATGGAAAAAGAAAACGTATAAAGGCATCGAACCGGAGTTCAAGAATGTCAAAAATCTCCTGAGCTATCTGAACCTGAATGCCACCGATAAAAAACTGGTCCTGCAGGTGAAAATCAATGAAGCTCTCGTGAAAGATATTGGAAAAGTCGCCGAGGAGGGAATGGATCTATTCACCTCATCACTTTCTTCTTCCATATCCATCTCCGGTGGCGGCGGGCATAAACCGAAAGAGCAAATCCTTCCGCTAAAAGACGTCAATCAATATCGCGTCTCTCTAAAACCCAAAGATCTGGATCCTTTTGATACCACCGCCAGCCCGAACGAGAGTTATGCCGCCTCCGCCGGCCCCTTTGGAATCAGGATTAAGGGTATCAAGCTCAATCCGAATAATGAGAAAATTATCGACCTGCATTTGGAGGTCGTGAGCAGTCCCTTCCCCGAAATGGAAATCAATCCCTTTGGCAAGGCCGGCGAGGGAACCGGCGCCTGGTTCCGGGTCACGCATGTATTCGACCAGAGGGGAAAAGAGTTGCTGCTTGACGAGCCTTGCGGAAAGGATCGCAATGCTCAATTTGCTTCCCTTCACAAGGGTTTCCGGAATGTGGAAGTCAAGCGGGTCAAGAAAACCCCCACTATCAAGAAGCTGATGAAAGACAAACCCCGGTGGTCCAGCCTCACACTCCATGTTCTTCAGGGAACCCATACCGCGCACCTGCGCCGGGGAATCCTGTTATCGGACATTGCGCGAATCGAAGGTGAGGTGCTGCTGCAATTGCCCGCGGAAATCGTTAAGAAACGGGTCAAGGCGCCCTTCAAGAATAAAGTGGTGCAGGTAGGCGGCATTCGAATCAAGATGAAGGAAGCGCAGAACGGCGCCGTCAGTTTCACTGCCAGTGGCAACGTGGGCCAATTGCTGGAAACACGCGCGTTGAACGCTTCCGGCAAATACCTGCGAAGCGCTTCCAACTCATCGATGCCGATTCTCCTGGGGCAGGGCGTGAGTAAGAATAGAAGTTTCAGCGGTACGCCGAAAACAGTGGAGTTCGTCCTGGCCGGGAAAACCACGAAAGAAATCTACCCGGTCACCTTCGCGTTCCAGCGCCCGGATTATCCTTCTCATCAGATTTTCAAACGGATCGCCGTGGAGACCTTATCGAAACGGGCGTTTCTGCAAAAGCGGAGGTCCAGTCCTCAAGGGAAAGTTTGCTCTCGAGACCAATCCAAGCACACCTCCGGTGCGTTTCATTTCTGCCTGCACGATCATATGAATATGCAGGGCAAATGGCAGGAAACCGGGAAATATGCCACCGGCACGTTCATAGTCCATACCCAGGATAACAAGTCGATCACTCATAACCTTTCGGCGGCTCAGATGACGGTTGAAAAAGTGATCGTGCAAGATGGACATAACCCGGCGCGGAAAACCCTGCCGGTTCAAACCGAACAGTTTTTATTGATCGATTCCAACTACGCTCCTCCCTTGAAAGGCTCGCAATTCCGGATGGAGGCGGGACCGATTCCGGCGGACGCCGAGCATTTGAAACCGGTGGGATTCGAAGGCTATCTGAAAATTCGTCTGCCGCGCAAGCTGGATTCTTTTCGCCTGGACCTCAACGATCTGGGCAACACCGCCGCGGCCGCCAACGGGCTGAAGGTCCGCTTTACGGGTCTCGTGGAAAATACCGTACACCTGGAAATCGAAGGACCGCGCGAAACACTGGTCCAGTTCCAGCCGCAGGATGGTTCCCGCAAACCCCTGACTCAGGGAAGAGTGACTCTCAAAAAATCAAAAACCGACAAAAGAAGTTTCTGGCAAGCCGAGGTTCACGTACCGCCGGAGACCCGTTACATGAAAATCGTATACGCTTCCAAACAGGACACCTGGAAAATCCCGTTCCATATCGAAAAGAAATCACCCTGATGCCGGTTCCGTTATCTGCAATTCAGTAGAATTTTACTGCGAGGTGTCTTCTAAAGATTCTACATAAGGACCGGGGTTTTAGGTCGAGTTGCCGAGAGGAGCATCAATTGCGGCTTTCTTTATTTTTACTACGTCAAACAACCAAAGAAAAAAGACCGCAATTCCAGAAATCACCAATAACAAAAGAATCGTTTCCCCCACCCCCTGTCCCTCGGGAAGCTGGTCGATTTCAGCGGCCAGTTGGCTGACCTCCGCATCGGTGAGGCTGTTGAGACGGGCCAGCGCTTCTTCACTGGAAAGGCCGTACTGTTCCAATTGAGGTTGAACGTCTTTACGGTTGATCAGTGCGTGGAGCTTTTCCCGTTGCGAAAGATTTTCGATTCCCCTCTCCACCGCGTTTTCGGTCGTGAGCATGTGAGCCCAGCCCTGCGACGAAACCCAACACAGGTTGAGAAAAACGGCAATGAGTAAAACGCTAATCGGTTGTTTAAGTCGAATTTTCGTTTTCATACTTTCCTCCTCGGGCATTCGGATTCAAGGACGCGGGGAAAACCTCATATCGCCGGGCCATTATATGCCAATTCTTAAACGGAAATAAACTAATTAAACAATCAAACCTGAAA
>CBDVDB010000191.1:0-4524 GCA_965372625.1 uncultured Nitrospinaceae bacterium | reverse complement strand
ATGACAACTCAAACTCGAAAATTCATGGTGGTGGCAACGGAGCCGACTCCCAACCCCGCGGCCTTCAAGTTCAACCTCAACAGCCGGGCCATCGCCCACGGCGTGAAGGCCTTCAACGACGACATCGAAGCCGAAGGCGACCCGTTCGCCGAAACGATGTTCAGCTTCGGCGTGGTGGCGGCGCTGCTCATTCAGGACCGGTTCGTCTCCGTCACCTTGACCTCCGCCGACGAATGGGAACTGTTGATCGACCCCATTATCCAGACTATCGAGGAGGATTTGGTCTATTACGACACTGCGGAGGAAGCGGGAGAAAAGAAAAAAACCATCCTCGACGAAGTGGATCTCAAAAATTTCGACACCTTCAGCGACCCGGTCAAAGCCGAGGTCATTGACGCCTTCATGGACGAAAATATCCGGCCCCTGCTGGCGGCGGACGGCGGCAATGTGCTGGTCGAGGATTTTGAGGACAACGTCCTGCGAATCCGCTACCAGGGCGCCTGCGGCAGTTGCTCGAAGGCTGAGTCGGGTACGCTGACGGCCATCCAGGGCATCCTCCAGAAAAATATTTCCCCGGGCCTGACCGTTCACATCCAGCGAAGTAGTATATAATCCTCCTATCCGATTCATTGTTCTCCGTCCGGCGTAAACCACGCACGACGGACCCCTGTGCCATGCGCGACCCGAAACGCCTTCTCAAAAAAATCCTGAGCGAGGGCACCGACCTCGAGCCTTTCGAGCGGTCAGGCGAGCCGCTGGACCTGCTGGTCGAATCCCTGCGCGAGGTGCACCGCATCCGCAAAGTGCGCCAGTGGCTGGTGGACCAGTCCCGCATCGACCCTGCCCTTTCGCCGGAAGCGTTTTCCCGCCTGCTGAATTTACCGGAGATCAATTTCACCGAGGAAGCCGACCGCAACCTCGACGTCGTGCAGCATTCACTGAAAGACACCCGTGATCCCGGCGACCCGGTGAGCGTCGCCCACCTCAACACCTGTCTCCGGGAATTGCATAAGGACCTGTTGGGCCTTAACGATCTTAAATGCAAGGAATATCCCGAACTGCATCTGGCGCGTTTCATGAGCGGTGACTTGGTGGAGCGGGTGACGAATCATGTGAAAAATTTAAGATTGCTCGACTGGCGGGGCGTGGGGTATTTGCTGACCGGCTGGCAAGCGCGGTCCATCGATAAAGATTTCGCGGCGCTGTTCCCCGAAGCGCGGCGGGTGCATCCGTTACGTAAAAACCTGAACACCGTGCAACTGGAGTTGGCATTTTATCGCCGGTGCCTGGAGATCAACATCAAGTGGGCGGCGACGGGGCTGGATCTGTTCGGCATTCTGCGGCAGGATTTGTTACGCCAGACCCTCGATAACCTGAGCGAGCTGGGCAACGGATTATGGAACCTCGTTTACAACGGCACGCAACTGAAAGACACGCTCGATCTCGCCGGCATCCGCTTCAACGACATCACCACCCTGTTCGATCCCGACCGGGTGCCCCTCACCGTTGTATAAAAAGAATCAGAAAGGATCACAGGATAAACAACTAAAGGAAGAATCTCCCCGGCCCCCCTTCGACAAGCTCAAGGCGACATAAAAGGAAATGATGTTCCCCGCCGCAGGCGGAACACTCTCCGGGCATGGCCCGGCCCTCTAGCGAGGGAGGCGGCTGGCTGAGAGTTGACTGCAAACGATAACTACTGGGCGCGGTTTAAAAATGAGTCCAGCGTCACGCTGGTTCGCCGCTTAAAGGTGGCCGCTGGTTTTGACCTGGAAGCCTTCGACCTTGTCGAGCAGGAGTTGTTTGAGTTCCATCATTTTGGCGGCTTCGCGCAGGGCCTCTTTGCCCTCGTCCTTGATCTTGTTGAGACGCATATCGAGGCGCGCCAGTTTGGTAAATAACGGCAGGAACTTGGCGAGGTATTTCGCGCCTTCGTCGGTGATGTTGTTGTCGGATAGAGTCAGGCTGGTGAGGCTCAGCAGGTTGTCCGACACCGCGACGTACTTCACCCCCTCGTTACCGAGGTTGTTGTAAAACAGGTTGAGTGATATGAGATTGACCAGATACTTGGACTGGGCGATATGCTTCACCCCTTTGGGACCCATCAGATTGGTGCCCAGCTCGAGGGTATGCAAATCCTCCAGAAAATCCATATTGGCGATGTCTTTCGAGCCGTATTCTTTGAGGTAGGCGGCGGTCAGATCGAGGATTTTACCATCCTTGCTGAGTTCGGACTTGACCAGGGCCACGGACTCTTCGAATCCCCGATTCTGGCCCTTGGCTTCTTTGTTTAATGACATATCCATAAATAATCCACTTCCTCCATACACTTCATATGCGCCCCGCCCGGTTGCTCCGGGAACCTGTGGGCCGGATCCTGACTGTTTCGATTGAGAACGATCATACCCCTAAACGGCCTCCAAGCTCAAGAAAATACGGGGTTCGGGCCGGTATAACCTGCAAAAATTGCGGTCGGAAGGGCCCAATTTCTTGGTTTTCGAGGTTATTCTCTGCTATGATAGCGCCATAATTGCAACGAGAATATACCTGAATGTAAGGAGTTTTTGCACATGTCAGAGATAACCCAGTCCGAGCTGGAAGTGAGCCTCGGCAACAATGTGATCGTGACCCAGATGACCCAGGCGGTCAACTGGGCGAGAAAATATTCCTTCTTTATATACCCCTTTATCACCGCCTGCTGTGGCATGGAGTTCATGTCCGCCGCCGGCCCGCGATACGATCTGGACCGGTTCGGCGCGGCGTTTCCCCGATTCTCCCCCCGTCAGGCGGATTTGCTGATGGTGGTGGGGACGATCAGCCACAAGCAGGCCCCCATCCTCGTCAAAGTGTATAACCAGATGGCGGAACCGAAATGGGTGGTGGCTTACGGGGTATGCACTGTTTCCGGCGGGTTCTATGACAACTACGCCACGGTGATGGGCATTGATACGCTGATTCCAGTGGACGTCTACATTCCCGGATGCCCGCCGCGTCCCGAAATGGTGATCGACGGGCTGATGAAACTGCAGGACAAGGTCCAGCAGGAAACCCTGGCCGACCACGTTAAAGGTCCGTCGCCGGTTACCCCCGCCGAACGCCTCGTCGACGTTTAAAATTTTATCGCTTAGAAGGGATGTAGTTGCTCCATTCATGGGGCGGCTAGCGTAAGGCTGGATCCAGCCGGACAAGGCCCGGAGCTAATTCCTTGTTTTGTCACCCAGAGCCGGTCGAAGGGGGATAGCAGCCACCCGGGGTTTTTAAAATTACCTGCGGCGGTTCGCCGCCTCCGCTTACTCCAAATTAGAAAGTTCTTTTTTTATGGCGGCGACCCAAGTTTGCGCGGCTTCTTTTTCCACCGGGGTGAAGCCGGGACGCTGGATCATTTTCTCAATGCCCTTCACCTTCTGCTTCACGAAATCGGCCAGCGCCTGTGGCTTGTCCACCGTGAGGCGGACTTCTCCTTTATCGTCCAGAAACTTCTTTTTTAGAAAGTGAAAATACAGGAACAGACCTTGTGCCGGGTCCTTCGGCCCCTTGCCGTATTGCAGGTGCATCAACGCTTCCTTGCGCCGGTCAATGACGTATCCCAGGCGCGTGTTGTCCTCTTTATTGAATTGCAGATCGAACACGGAAAAGGCCCACTCTTTCACTTCGTCGCTCACCGCCAACTCCGGCAAGGGCAGGTGTTTCGCGGCGGCAATTTCCAATAATAAAGACCGCACCCCGGTGCGTTCGCTCCAGTAGGCCGACTGCAGGGGATATTTGCGGTTCAGGCGGCTGACTTCTTGCAGGAGCGGCTCCAGTTTTGCTATGGCTTCCGATAATCTTTGAAGTGCGTCTTGGTCAAACTCGTTCAGGAACCATTGCGTCTCGCGCGGTACCTTCGACTTCTCCCAAATGCCCCGTTGGAAAAACGACTCCAGAATCCGGTCCATATCCGGTATGAAAAAGGCTTCGAGAACTTTCGCAAAATAAGGAAAATTGAGAATCAGAAAACGGGGATCGGAACGGATATTAAGCCCGTAAGCTTCCAGTTCGTTGACGTGGCCCAGAAACGTCTGCGTCAGGTGCAGGGTTTCATGCAGATGGGTCGCCTCACCGTAAGCTTTGGTATCGATCAGAATACCGCTGGGCGAGATGCGGATGGTATCGAAGGTGGCGTGCGCCAGTTGGCCGGGTTGCAGCAGGGCATCGGCGTAGGGTTGGATGATGTATTGGCGCAGGGGAACTTTGTTGATTTCCGGAAGGGTTTTCTTGAGCAGGTTCAACACGCGCTTCATGCGTCCGGCGGCCTTTTGCACCAACTGCTCGGGCTGATGGCATTTACCGCAATCGTAATTTTCAAATCCGGGAATGAGAAAGGCCGTGGTGCCTTCTCCCCCGACCGATTGACGGATCACCACTTTCTTCAAGGTTTCCCCGGTCAACAGGGGATTCCTTTTCAGCAGGTGTTGCGCCATCAGCGCATCCAACTCGCCGATTCCGACCGGCGGTTCCGCATGGATTCTATCCGGCCCCGCCGCC
>CBDVDB010000190.1:0-4525 GCA_965372625.1 uncultured Nitrospinaceae bacterium | reverse complement strand
CCGTTGATCCATTCCGGGCACTGCAATTCCAAACGACATCAGATACTTGATTCCCTCTTCGCGGGTCATTTTCAACGGGATCATCTGGTCGCGCGGAAGGACCAGCATGAAACCGAGGGTGACGTTGGGCAAAAGCGGGATAAACACGTTCACCAGATCCTCCCCGGTCCGGCTGACCACCTCCCCGCGCGCATCGCAGGACACCAGCCCGATCATACGGGCAGACGGGTGCGGATAATGCACCAGTACCAACTGGTGAAAGAAGAGTGTATCGGGCCGGGAAATGGTGTCCACCACTTTTTTGATGGTCATGTAGATTCCCCGGACAAACGGCACTCGATGCATCAAATAATCCCAGGCACGAACCAGTTGTTTCCCGAGAAAGTTGGCGCCCACCAGCCCGACCAGAAAAACAAAAAGACTGATCAGGATAAAACCCAATCCCGGAAGATGAAAATCCACGGGCAGGGGCAGTTGCAGCTTGAGAATGATCCAGGTCATCGCCGGGGCCATGAGCGCATCCAGTTTGCCGATGACAAAAGCCAGCACAAAGAAGGTCAGGGCAATGGGAATGGTGACGAGCAGTCCCGCGATAAAATTTTGCTTGAGAAAGTTCTTCACAAGTCTCCCGCATGGAAAACGACAATTTCATTCATTGTAGAGTAAGAATGTAAATTTTTTATGGAAAAAATATAAAACATAGATCCTTCGTCGCCCTTGGCTCCTCAGGATGACAATACTTAACTCTTTGTCATTCTGAGCATTAGCGAAGAATCTGGGTTTTGGTTTTGAAAAGCGCCCATAAATGGGGCAACTACATTAATCAAATTGTAGGGGAAGGGCTACGCCATTTCACACAGCTTGCCGGGAGAGACGACCAGGGGAGATTCCGGAACAGTCTTTTTCTGAGGTTTTTCCACCGGCTGAGGATACCGGAATATTTTGCCTTCAAAATTTTTCACTACGATCTCACGGTCGTTATATTCCACCACCGTGTCGGGCAGCAGACGGACTTTACCGCCGCCGCCGGGAGTGTCGATCACAAAATAAGGCACGCCCATGCCGGAAGTATGGCCCTGCAAGCCGCGGATGATTTCCAGTCCCTTTTCAATTTTGGTCCGGAAGTGATCCGTCCCCAGCGTCATATCCGCCTGGTACAGATAATAAGGTTTGATTCGAATCTTGAGAAGTTTGTGCACCAGTTCCTTCATGGTATCCAGGTCATCATTCACCCCTTTGAGCAGAACGGTCTGACTCCCCAACGGAATGCCGGCGTCCGCCAACCGGTTGCAGGCCAACTCCACCTCCGGCGTGATTTCCGCGGGATGATTGAAATGCAGGTTGGCATACAGAGGATGAAATTTTTTCAACATTTCGCACAGAGCAGGCGTGATCCGCTCCGGCAAAGTGCCGGGAACACGGGAACCGATGCGGATGATTTCCAGATGCGGTATTTCACGCAACGCGCTCAGGATGCGTTCCAACTCCTTATCGGGAACCAGCAGGGGATCGCCGCCGGACATGATCACGTCGCGCACTTCGGGATGCCGCGCGATGTAGTCGATGCCCTGGCCCAGAGTTTCACGGGTAACGATGCCCGGATAGCCGATCTTGCGTTTGCGGGTGCAGAACCGGCAGATAATCGGGCAATGATTGTTCAGCATCAACAACACGCGGTCGGGATAACGGTGAACCAGCTCGGGAACCGGCATATCTTCCTCTTCGTTGAGAGGATCGATCTCCAAAGCCTCTTCGTTACTTAAAAAATCATCCAACTCTTCCGGAGTGGGCACCACCTGTTTCCATAAAGGGTCGTCCGCTTCCTTGATCTGATTCAGAAAATAGGAATTGATGCGAATCGGAAAAATTTCCGCAACCTTCTCGAGCTTATCCAGGTATTCCCGGGATCCGGCAACAAAAGGCAGGTCACTCACTTTTACCACACTATCGCTCAGTTGTTTTTGCCAGCGCTCCATATTGAACCCTTGTGTGGTTGATTAGGAAGGAATGGAATAGGTTTTTTTGAGATAGTCAATGATGTCATACTCGTCGCTCAACACCATATCGCCGTCGGCCAAAACCGGGACATGGGTTTGACCGGAAACTTCCAGAACTTCTTTTCTTAAATGATGAGGCCACGGGACGTCGATTTTTTCATATTCGATCCGGAGTTTATTCAAAACATCCCGTACCATGGCACAATAACCGCATCCGTCTATATTGTAAAGCCGCATCATCGTTCACACCTTGCTTTCGAGCCCCGTCGCGCAGGGCACCATGATGGCATCCACCATGCCATGAATTTTCTTTTTATCGTGCGGGCACAGGGTGGCCAGCAGGCCTCCCAACCGCGCCTCGTTTTCTACCACAAAATAATAAGGCGTCAGCCGCACCCGGCTTTCCATGGTATCCATGGACTGGGTTTTTGAGTTCCAGAAAGTGGCTTCGATCCGCCTTCCTTTGTGAAATTCCTGCAAAATATGAGGCTGGTGAGAAAACTTCGAGAGCGCCTGGTTGAGGGCTTCGCCCCAATCCTCGCCCGACATATCGTGTCCCACCACCACTCCCCGGCTTCCCCACGCCAGCGGGGAAAATCCCGAAGGCTTGATCACCAACTCCCGTTCCTTCTGAGTCAGAGGAAGCAGTTGCTCCCAACCACTAATATTGCGGCCTTTAACCATCAGACCGGGAATCACCGCATGGGGGGGTAACGGCCGGTCGTCCAACACCCATGTGTTAGGAATTAGATGAGCCAGAAGCGCAAAAGTTTCAACTCCCATCGCTTTTTCCCACCAGGAAATGAGCGCGGGATGGTGTAACAGGGCGAAACTCAGTTTTTCTTCCAGATGCGGCTTGTAGGGCGGGGTGGTCTTCACGCGGGCTTTTTTGTTGCTGAACATCAGCAATTCCACTTTGGGGATATTTTTCAGGTCGAACAGCTCATAAAACCGGTACACCACGTCGAGGGCTACTTCGCGGCCCGCATCCATCACATACAATCCCTCCTCCTTGAACAGAATTTCGCGCGGATGCACCACATAAACCGGTAAACCCTGCTTTTTCAAAACATCTCCCAGATAAACCATCTCGCTCCAGTAATCCCGGGCTTCGTCGGAAACCACGATCGCCACGGCACAGCCTTTCTCTCCGGCAACCGATTCGATCATTTGATAAAACAGGGAGGGAATGCCGCCGGACTGCGCACCGATGATGTGCCGGTCGTCCCGGGCATACAGCTTCATCAATTGAGCGGTGAGGCCGAAACCGCCCGGCACCGAATCCAGCTCGGTCACAGCAAATCCATCTTCCGTGACAATCACATCAGGCCGAATGATGCCCGGAAGCTGGGATTTGAACCGCTTCATGCGGCTGTATTCCACCAGTTCGGCGGGCTTGCCCCGATCCATGTAATCCGCCACCCAGGCCGGCGCCCGGCCCTTCACGCTGTCAAAATACAATTGATTGAGGGCAGAATAGAATTTCAATAGATGCTGGCCCAGATCCTGAAAAAAAGCCGCATCGCCGGGGGAAAGGTGAAACGGATCGGGAGAGATGCGCCAGGTATTTTCCCCGTCATCCGCCTTTTTGGAATACAGGCCGGACTCGGTGAGAGCGTTCTGAATATCGGCGCAAATGTGGTCGGGACTGGCAATCATGGCTTCAGGTTAACATGAAATTAATTATGGTTCAGGGCAAACGGGCCTGCTCGTTTTATAAGGATGCGGCCCTTTCCATAAAGTTGCAGAAATCTGCGAATTTTCATTTTACTAATGGGTATGTCGTTCCAGGTGATAAAACCTTTCATCAGGCGTGCCTGTTAATGCTATAATTCGAGCCATGATAATCTAACTGGACCGAACGTGAAAAATTCTGATCAACCCCGGACATCCCTGAAAACCATTTCGCTGTTCCCCCTGCCCAACTCCGTGTTTTATCCCGGCACCATTCTGCCGCTCCATATTTTCGAGAAACGCTACCGGCAAATGTTGAGCGACGCTATCGAGTCCGGCCAATGGATCGGCATGGTACTCCTGCAACCGGGATATGAGGAAGAATATAACGGCAAGCCCGACATCGTGCCTGTGGGCTGTGCCGGGAGCCTCGACCAGTGGATCAAACACGATGACGGCAAATACGATATCGTCCTGCGCGGGCAAAGCCGCTTCCGCATCGTCCGCGAAGTGGGCGACACCCTCTACCGCCAGGCCGAGGTCGAACTGTTGAACAACGTCAACGATCAAACCATCGATCCTTCTGCCGACCTGTACCGTCAACTGATCGGCAAGTTCCACGCCTTCACCAGCCAACTGCCGCTCGACAACGCGCAGAAAGTGGAAATGGATGCTCAGGATTGCTCAACTCTGGGCGAGATGGTCGACCGCGTCGCTTACTTTTTCGACCGCCCCCTGAGCGAGCGGCAACATTTCCTGGAAGAACTGGACGTGGCGAAACGCTACCACCGCATCCACGAAATGATCGACCTCAAACAACGCATCGTTCAGCAGTCCTCACTGTTCTCCAAAAA
>CBDVDB010000189.1:0-4539 GCA_965372625.1 uncultured Nitrospinaceae bacterium | reverse complement strand
AAATCCATTCCCGTTATTGCTGTTAGCGCCAATGCGATGGAGCATGATATTAAAAGCGCCCTAGATGCTGGTTTTAAAAACTATCTGACCAAACCTGTGGACTTGGGCCTGCTGGCGGAGACCATTCAGAGTACCCTCCACCCCACCTTTAGCCTTCCCCTGTTACTTAAAAATCGGACTTCAAACCCCTGATTTTCTGCAAAACGGCCTATCACTTTTGTCCAAGAAATGGACAAATTTTTGCTCTATTGACCCGGAATTGGTGCAATTTGCCAAATGCCCAATTTAGGATAAACTTATAACCCATTTTATTTAAAGGCTCCTACCTTATTTTAGGGAACAACGCACGTTTTGGCATGAGACTTGAATGTATTACATTGAAGGTAAATTTGAATTTGTTGATCGGAACGAATTTCCCGATTCATCGTATCCGGAAAGAGGGGGTGGAAAGGCAAATCCGGATCAGCGGCTGACTCATCCGAATGGATGGCCGCAAAAACTGGAGGTGTTAATCATGAAACACCTGACGACCCGAGCTCTTTTAGTCTCAGTTTTATTACTGCTCCCCAACCTTGGAATGGCATTCCCCAATCATCCTCTTGAGGATCCCCCACTGGAAAGCAAAATCAGCTGGAACCTTAAAGGGAATGGATTGCTGTTTGTCAGTTATGACCTGGACCACAACGGTCAAGCCGATTATCATACGGTTCATTTCGTTTTAAAATCTTATCTCACCGACGAACCTCTGACCACTCTCTCCGCTAACTACAAAGGGGCGCCGGTGTTCTATGTTAATTACGGTCCGGCCAACCAGATTTATGTGATTTCCCGAAAAGCGCTCTTTTATGCATTTGATTATAATGAGGACGGTCTCTGGGACTTAATGTACAAAGATGTTGAGGAGGATGGAGTCAACGGTAACGAAACATTTTACGCCAGTCCGTCCAATATGTTTTCCATCCCAAGCCAGTACACGGACCAATAACCGCTCCCTGGCACCGGCTTCTAAATTCCCCAGATCTCTCCTGCTGTGCCGCCTGACTCCAATCCCGTTACTATGGGACCCACGAACCTTTGAGACCCAAGTGATTGGGTTGTGGTTCGGCAATTATGCCCCAAGGGACAACACCCAAATCAACTCCCCTGTAAGTTATTATAAATAGGTTTTTCCAGCCGTTTTTCAGTTTAATCCTTTTATTTTCAAATACTTATATAAAGATCAGATGGCCTATTTTTGTCTAATTAGAGCCCAAAAACGGCACACCAGGCCGTTTCCAGACGAAGGGGTTTGCCTGCAACTATCGACTTTTCAACCGTTGGACCACTAAACAGGGAATCATCCATAAACGGCACGTTTATTGAAGCTAATAATAGCGAGTTAAAAGATTTTTCAACCCGAACTATTAACCTTTTGCCAGGAGCAAAGATTTTGATCACCCATTTTAGTCAAGCGGCAAGTTTGCACATGCCGCCATAAGCGCAAGGAGGTGTTTGTCATGAAACACCAAAATTTTTACGGTTTAATATTTATCATTTGTTTAACTTTCAGTTTTCCCGCTGTCGGAAACTCAGATAATGCTCTCGTTCAGCCCGCGTTAAACACGCTGGTCAGTTGGGATCTTAAACCCAACGGACTCCTCTGTATCAGCTACGACCTCAACCAGAACGGTAAAGCCGATTATTATACCGTCCACTTTGTTATCAAATCCTATCTTTCAAGCGAAAGCATGGTCTCCATCCCTCAATATTACGGGGATAATCCCATATTTTTTGTGGATTATGGAACGGCCCGCTACATCTACGTTATATCTGAAAGCCCTCTGTATTATGCCATCGATATCAATGAGGACAGTTTATGGGATTTGATTTACATCGATACCATGGAAGACGGAGCAAACGGCAATGAAAAGCTCTATGACGGCGCAATGAACAAGTCGGTTAAGGCAGTCCCCAACAGCTAATGGGCAGACCTGAAGGGATTCCGGTCACCGGGCTCCAAAAGAAAGGCTTGTTTTTTAGGACATTTTGCTTTCCAATAACTAGAAAGGATTTAGAATAAAAACCCCTTAGCTAAATGAGAAAGCGCCTATGTCCGAAACAGCGGCATCCCGCCTGCGGGTTTTGGTGGTGGACGACGAAGAGAAATTTTGCAACCTCTCCAAGAAAAACCTGGAGTTAAGGGGCTTTGAGGTGGAATGCGCGGAGGCCGGCGAAGAAGCCATAGCCAAAATCTATTACTTTGAACCGAAAGTCGTCCTGCTCGATGTCATGATGCCCCGGCTGACCGGCGACGAACTGGTCAAAATGATCGTTGATTGGAAACCGGAAATTCAGGTCATCATGGTTACCGCTAATTTAAGCCAGGAAGCGGAGGAAGAATGTCTTCGCAATGGTGCGTATGCGTATATCAAAAAACCCGTGAAATTCGACCAACTCGCCGAAACCATCCACCAGGCCGTTTTTTAATTTCAATTTTAATCCCCGCCCAACCCAGCTCATTATGAGATGCCTTCAGGAAGCCATCCGCTTTTTTGCATCCCGCTTCCGGTCATTTTCATCCAGCAGTTTTTTGCGCAGGCGAATACTTTGTGGGGTGATCTCGGCCAACTCGTCATGATTCAGATAACCCAGAATCTGCTCGAGGCTCATCCGGCGTGGCGGAGTGAGGCTGATGGTGTCGTCGGAGCCGGAGGTCCTCATGTTGGTCAGTTTTTTACCCTTGCAAATATTGACCACCAGGTCGGTATCCTTTTTATTTTCGCCGACAATCATTCCCGTGTAGACCTCTTCATTATGGCCCAGGAACATCGTTCCCCGGTCTTCCAGGTTGAATATGGAATAGGTGGTGGTTTTCCCGCCTTCGAGGGAAATCAGCACGCCATTGATGCGGCGCGCCAGGGAACCGCAATAAGGGATATAGTTATGGAAGCTACTATTCAACGTCCCGGTTCCCTTGGTCAGAGTCAACAATTGTGAACGGAAACCGAACAGTCCCCGGGTGGGAATCACAAATTCCAAACGAACCATATCGGACCCGGAATGCAGCATGTTCTTCATCGAACCTTTGCGCTTTCCCATCGCCTCTATCACCGGCCCCATATGGGCTTCGTTCACGTCAATGATAACGAACTCCTCGGGCTCCAGAGTTTTACCATCGACTTCCTTCATCACCACTTCCGGGCGTGACACGGCAAACTCATAGCCCTCCCGGCGCATGGTTTCAATGAGGATGCCGAGATGAAGCTCGCCCCGGCCCGAAACCTTGAACGCGTCGCCGGCGCCGGTCTCCTCGACCCGGAGGGCGACATTTTTTTTGACTTCCTTGAATAGCCGGTCGCGCAACTGCCGTGAGGTGACGAACTTCCCTTCCCGGCCCGCGAACGGGGAGTCATTAACAATAAAATTGATCGACAGCGTCGGTTCGTCAATTTCGATCACCGGCAGAGCTTCGGGATACTCGCTGTCGGCTACAGTCTCACCGATATCCACCTCCTTCATCCCGGCAACCCCGATGATGTCGCCGGTCAAAGCGGAATCGACCTCCACCTGCTCCAGTCCCTCGTAGGTAAACAGTTTGGTAATCTTGAACTCCTGCATGTCGCCTGCCCGATTGATCAACGTGTATTGCTTCTTCGAGTCGTAACTGCCGCGCTGAATTTTACCGATGGCGATGCGGCCCACATAATCGTTGTAATCGATGGAAGACACCAGCATTTGAAACGCGCCTTTGGGGTCGCCGTCGTGCGGCTCCACTTTTTTGACGATGAGGTCGAGCAGAGCCTCCATATCCCGGTTTTCCCCGTCCGGCTCCAAACGGCAGAACCCCTGCTTGGCGGAAGTGTAAATGGTGGCAAAGTCCAATTGCGCGTCGCTGGCTCCCAGGCTCACAAACAGATCGAACACCTCATCCAGCGCCTTCACAGGATCTGCGCTGGGGCGGTCGATCTTGTTGATCACCACGATGGGTTTGAGTCCCAGGTCGAGCGATTTTTTGAGGACAAAGCGCGTCTGCGGCATCGGGCCCTCGGCGGCATCGACGATCAACAGCACGCCGTTGACCATTTTCAGGATGCGTTCGACTTCACCGCCAAAATCGGCATGGCCCGGTGTATCGACGATATTGATTTTATATTTGTTGTAACGGATGGAAGCATTTTTGGAAAAGATGGTGATACCGCGCTCGCGCTCCAGATCGTTGCTGTCCATCACACAGGTTTCCACCAACTTGTCGTCGCGGAACGTGCCGCCCTGCTTGAGAAGGCAGTCCACCAGTGTGGTCTTGCCATGGTCGACATGCGCAATGATGCCGATATTACGGATAAATTCACTACTCATAATTGTGGGTGTTTCCTCGATAAATAAATGTGTCGGTGCGATTTGGAGAAGCCAGGGAGAGGGTTCAACAAAAGCTTGGTATCCTACTCGATTATAACCCAAATCGGAAGAAAATACCGCCTGCAACCTCCGCCAGCGTGACCCTGGACCGGCGAAGCGCCGGAGCTAAATTTTCCTCCCCTTATAGAGGAGAGCTTTGCATAA
>CBDVDB010000188.1:0-4539 GCA_965372625.1 uncultured Nitrospinaceae bacterium | reverse complement strand
GGGATATTTAGGAATAGCCCAATTTAGCTATTATCGAGTTATGCAAAGCTCTCCTTACAGAGGGGAGGATACAGGTGGGGTGGGGTTTTGCCGTGTTATGAAAAACCGCTGAAAATCAAGGAAGAATCCCCCCGGCCCCCTTTACAAGGGGGAGCTATCATAAGGAATGCTTTTAAAGAGTTCGCCCCGTCCATAATCGGACTTCGCGGAGCGGTCCCTGTTCCGGGTTTTGCGGAGTACCTCCGCAGGTAATTTTAAAACCTTTGGGTGCTAAAGATACGGCGGATTACGCGGCCAAGCCCCGGCGAAATTGCCTCCAGGCGCCAGCCTGGCCTGTTATCCTGTCAAAATTTTTTGGGGTCGGTTTGCGGCGCTTCGCCGTTCCCCCTCCGGGCAGGAGTATTTTCAGAATTACCTTTCAAAACCGGCTCCGCGAATTATAAGATGGGACATCGCTAACCCCCGATTGAAAGATTTCAGGGCATGCTGAACATATTTGTCGAAGCCAATTGCAATCGCTACGTCCGGGATGAATGCCGGTTTTGCCATGTCTACGAACCGCTTTCCCAGCATATCCGTGACGATTGGCATTTGCTGCCGGAGCAGGCGCAACTGATGGCGGACAGGATCCGCCAGATAGACATTTTCAATCAGCTCGCGCAGCGGGAAATCAATCTGACCGGCGGGGAGCCTTCGCAGAATCCTCATCTGGTGGAAATTTTCAAAATCTTCCGAAACCTGACGCCCCACGTGCGCCTGCACACCAACCTCGACATCAATTCCAATACCTCCTCGCGCTGGTTGCGGCTGGTGGAGATCATGAAATTATCCGGGCGGGTGGATTTCACTTTGTACCCCACCGTCTGGGAAAAGCGGCAAAAACCTCTCCTTGAGGAAATCCTCAAACTCCAAAACGAACTCATCGTCAATATGATTTTCGAGAAAGTGCCGGACCTGCTGAGCCAGCTCGAACTGTTGCAGAAATTTTTTGAAAGCCGGGGAGATAAATTCAAACCTGCCATCTCCCTGCTGGAGAATTACCGCTCAAGGATCGAAACTCTCCTGAAAGAAAATAAAGAATGCAGTGAGAGCGCTTTTATAAAATACCTGGAAGGCATCGAGAATTACACCTGCGAAGGGGGTTTCACTTTTGGGATCAATATGATCCTCGGGTTTCAGGTCGACGAACAGGGAAAACGAGCCATGCAGTCCCAACCGTTTCCGAAGGACATCAATACGCTGGAGTGCACCATACCACGGGGTTCCATTGAGATCATGACCGTTCAGCAAACCGGGGAAATGACTCCGTGCTGTGACGTCGGCAACTTGAAATGCCGGGCCAAGTTCGGCAACCTGCTCACCGACACTCCGGCCGAGATCATGGAGCACATAGAAATCTCGCGCCAGAAGATGATTTCGGGCACCGCCAAAAACCTGCACAACATCAATAACGGAAAAGCCGGCGAATGGGTGGAGGAGGGAATCCCCCCTTACTGCGTGTGAAGCCGGGGTGCGGCGCGGTTTCTTCAGACAGTTTCGGAATCCTGGGGTCTCTGAAACTGTTTTCTATTGGATTTCAAAATCGGCGGGGGTATCGGCTCCGCCGGATACGGTAACCCTCTGCGAAAGCTCTCCCGCGTAGGGGTGCCAGGCCGTCACTTGATAGGTGCCCGCCGGAATCTGCTCCAGTTTAAACGAGCCGTCCGCACCGGTAACGAAATAATAAGGGTTCCAGACGATTCGGGCATCGGCTTCCACATAATTATGCTGGCCGCATTGCAATAATAAATGGTAGGCTTTTTTCTTTTTAAGACGTTTGAGCGAGTTCGTTGCATCCACGACAGCGCCTTTACCGGAAAGAGGTTTGTTGAACAGTATTTTGCGGTTGGCGCCCACCACCAGATACCCGATGGGGTTGTGCAACACCTCCGGATCGTGGCTGGTGACCGTTAGATTGCCTTCCTTTTCCCCTTTAGCGGTTTTTCGAACAACCGTTATCTTGGGAACTATTTCGCAATCCCTGAAATGAAAAGCGGTAAAACTTTTTTTCCCGTCGCCCTGGCCCGCCGCTTTCTTTACCCATTCTTTTCCTGATTCAATATGTTCGATAAACACCACGGCGCCTTGCAACAAACCGTTGGCGCTGGAAATTTTATGATCGACGCGCACCCCGTCTACAGTGTCGGGATGTTTGGAACAGGTGTCGCCGTTTTTTTCTTTCATCACGGGGATGCTCACGTCCTTCGGCGGCCCATCGTATCGAACCACCCCGCTGATGGATCCGCCGTTGGCAACCGGCCCTCCGGAATATTTGAATTTTCCCGCATAATTATCCGTCGCAAAAAAAGTTAATGCCGCGGTGAAAACATATATTCCCGCCCATACTTTCATTCTCATGCCAGCTCCTTAACGGTCAGTGCCGCCGGTGGTGATGATAAGAAACCCCTGCTCCCTGGGGAATACGAATCGTTTCCACCAGGTCCTTGACTTCCTCCGGCGGCTCGGGCGTCACGCGGCTCACCCCGTAAGAGACGATAAAATTGAAAACCATACCCAGCGTGCCAATGCCCTCCGGAGAAATACCGAACCACCAGTGTTCAGGATTGCTGGCCCCGGGATTGATGAATTTGAAATAAATAATGTACCCTGCCGTGAACCCGATGCCGGTGATCATTCCGGCAATAGCTCCTTCCTTGTTCATGCGCTTGGAAAAAATTCCCATCAGGATAACGGGGAAAAAAGAAGAAGCCGCCAGGCCGAACGCGAAGGCCACCACTTGCGCCACAAAACCGGGGGGATAAACCCCGAAGTAGCCGGCGATAAAAATGGCCAGGGCCGCGGAGATCCGGGCGAACATCAATTCCTGCTTGTCGGTGATGGTGGGCAGGATAATTTTTTTCATGAGATCGTGGGAAATCGATGTGGAAATGACGAGCAACAGACCCGCCGCGGTAGACAATGCCGCCGCCAGCCCCCCCGCCGCCACCAGGGCAATGACCCACGCAGGCAGACCGGCGATTTCCGGGTTGGCCAGCACGATGATGTCGCGGTCGATATAAAGTTCGTTGCTGTTGTCAGTCGATTGATTGGCAATCAGGCGCTCCCCGTGAATGCCGCGCCTCTCGGTGAATTGCGGTTTGCCGTTAAACGCTTTTCCCGCAACGTACTGAATTTTGCCATCCCTGTTCTTATCCACCCAGGCGATCAAACTGGTATCCTCCCAGTTTTTGAACCATTGCGGCATCTGCGAGTACGGCGCCTGGTTCACCGTCTGGATCAGGTTCACCCGGGCAAAGGAAGCTACCGCCGGAGCGGTGGTATAGAGAATGGCTATAAAGACCAGGGCATATCCCGCTGATTTGCGCGCGTCCCGCACTTTGGGCACGGTGAAAAACCGCACGATCACATGCGGAAGCCCGGCGGTGCCGATCATCAATGCCGCCGTTATAAAGAAGACATCTATCATCGATTTTTTGCCCGCGGTGTACGCGCCGAACCCGAGCTCCGTCGACAGGTTATCCAGCTTATCTAACAGGAAGGTTCCCGAACCGTCTGTCAGCATGCTGCCGAAACCCAATTGCGGGACCGGGTTGCCGGTCATCATGATGGAAATGAAAATGGCGGGCACCATGAAGGCAAATATCAGAACGCAGTATTGCGCCACCTGGGTGTAGGTAATGCCTTTCATGCCGCCGAGGACCGCATAAAAGAAGACGATGGCCATGCCGATCAGAACACCGGTGGTGATTTCCACTTCGAGGAAGCGGGAGAAAACGATACCGACTCCGCGCATTTGTCCGGCCACATAGGTGAACGAAACGAAAATTGTACAAACGATGGCCACCAGACGCGCCACGTCCGAGTAATACCGGTCGCCGATAAAATCCGGCACGGTGTATTTCCCGAACTTGCGCAGATAGGGCGCCAGCAATAACGCGAGCAGGACGTAACCTCCGGTCCATCCCATGAGATACACCGAGCCGTCCCGTCCGACAAAGGAAATAATTCCCGCCATCGAAATGAAGGATGCGGCGGACATCCAGTCGGCGGCGGTGGCCATCCCGTTGGCCAGGGGCGAAACTCCGCCGCCCGCTACATAAAATTCATCCGTGGACCCCGCACGGGACCAGATGGCGATCCCGATATAGAGCGCAAACGTGGCACCCACAAAAATGAAGGTTAACGACTGAACATCCATTGATCTTTTCCTGACCCTGCCGCCAGCATTCTCCAGGTTTACGAGCCGGGCTCGTTGGGCCCATCCTCCACGTCATAGTAATCTTCATCGGGAACAAAATCGTCCTGGTCCTCATCCACGCCATATTTACGGTCCAGCTTGTTCATGCGATGCACATACACAAATATAAGAATGACAAAGCAGAAAATGGATCCCTGCTGTGCCATCCAGAAACCGAGGCGAAATCCCATGAATTGGAAATTATCCAACGCGTCGGCAAACAGAATCCCCATTCCGTACGAAACAATAAACCAGATCGCCAGCAGCCCCAGCACGGTACGAATATTTTCCCGCCAGTAGGC
>CBDVDB010000187.1:0-4546 GCA_965372625.1 uncultured Nitrospinaceae bacterium | reverse complement strand
GATTTCCACCAGGCGCTGGTGGAGGGGGTAGTACAGGGCCTTTTTGATCTTCCGGGTTTCGCCCTGCAGGCGAAACAGTTGTTCGTAAGACTCCAGTTGTTCCCGGTACCGGTCCACTTCATCCTCAAAGAACTTTTTTAAGTTGCTCCCTTCATGTTCCCCGGTTTTATAATCGATGATCCAGCGGGTGCCCTCGTCATCCACGTAAGTCCGGTCGACGATTTTATTTCTGAAATTACGGCCCTCCACAAAAGTCAACGCGTACTCCGTCTCACCATTTTCATAACGCTTTAAAATTTTAAAACCGTTTTTGTCCTTCAAAATATTTTTCAGTGCGCGCATTCCCTTTTGGACCGTTTTCTCCAAGCGCACTGGCGACATTCCCTCCGCCAGCAGGGCCGTGTTCAGCGAAGGTTTCAATTGATCGATTTTTGCATCATTCCAGTTCTCGATTCCCTGTTGGGCGATGGTTTCAAAGCATCGGTGCAGAACGTTTCCCAGACACCGCGCTTCGGTCCCTGCCCAGTCATAAGGTTTCTCTTTATCTTCCTCTTCAAGGCTGATGTCCATCGCGGATTCGGTTGCCAGAGTCGGCGCGGCGGCGGGGGTGTTGAACGATGCCGGGAGTCGCTTGAGAGTGTGGATTTTGGCAGGAGCTTCAGTTTCCGGCGGCCGCGTGGATTGCTGGCTATCGAATGCCGCCGTCCATTCGCTTCCGATAAAACTCCAGAGATGGTCCAGCATGGAATGGCGCTCGGGGCCGACTCCTTCTTTTCGGGTTTTGATATGGCCGAACAGATGCAATTGTTTTTTAGTCCGTGTGGCGGCGACGTACATGAGACGCCGTGATTCGTAACGGCTTCGCTCCTGATCCATCTGTTTTAAAAATTGATAAATTTCGGACTTCTCTTCTCCGGCTGAAGGGATGGGAGCGAACAGAAGATTGTCCCCGTGCGTGACCCAGTTGATGAGTTGGTTTTCATCGGATTTCGATTTTTTTCCCAAACCGGGAAGCAGGACGAAATCAAATTCGAGTCCCTTGGCTTTATGGATGGTCATGATTTGCACCGCGTGACCCTCGCCGGTGGAGGGGTTGGCGAACAGATTGTTCAGGATGGCTTCAAAGTTATGCAGGTTATCAAAATCGCCGCCGTCCAGAACTTCGCTGACTTTATCGAAGAAAACCTGGATGTCCTTGGCGGTGTAGGCATCGATGCAGGCCGGCCCGCCGAGGCTGATCCAGCACCCTTCCAGTAAGTTGCGGAAATTGACCGCCGGGAATAATTTTATAACCGGCTGGAGAATATCTATAAATCGTGCGGCCCGCTGTTGGCCATCCGCGCTCAATCGTTCGAATCGCTCCGGTTGATTGAGGAGTTCCCATGCCGGAGATTTGCGGTCCAGATAGCATAATTGGTGCAGATCATTCAGGGTAAGGCCGCACCACGGCGCCCGCAGGATCGATAGCCAGGACACGCGGTCCAGGGGGGAGATCAGCGCGCGCATCAAGGCCAATAAATCGAGGATGGCCGGGCGCGAAGTCAATGGATCGATTTCCTCCGCGCGAAACTGGATGCCCTCCCTTTGCAGGTGCGGAACGATACTGAGCAGATGCGTTCGCGCGCGCACCAGAATGGCGATGGAGTCATCCGGATAGTGAGTGCGGATATCTTTGATGACTTCGACTATACAGTGAGCCTCTTCATCCGTTTTGGAGTCGGGTACCGGGTAATACTTTACGCCCGGCTGCAGGCTTGCTTCCTGCTCGGCGGCGCACTCGGTGTAAGCGATGGCGCCGCGGTCCGGGTCATCGAGGGCGGGAAGAATTTCCGCAAAGCATTGGTTGACCCAGCGGACGATATTTTTTTGCGATCGGAAGTTGGCCAGAAGCTGGAGCTTGATTAAAGGAATGTGGCCCAATCCATTTTTCTTGGCCTGTACGAATAAGGCGACCTCGGCGTCCCGGAACCGGTAAATCGATTGCATGGGGTCGCCCACCAGAAATAGCGAGTTGCCTGCGTCTTTTTCCCATCCTTCCGTCAAAAGTTTCAGCAGGGCAATTTGCTTGAAGGACGTATCCTGGAATTCGTCGACGAGGATATGCTGGAGAGAGGCGTCGAGTTTCAAAAGAAGGTCGCTGGGACTCATCTCTTGTCCCAACGCATTTTTGGATGAAAGTGCGATTTCCGAAAAATCGATTTTTCCGCGCTCGGTAAAAACTTTACGCAGCGTTTTGTTGATCTCTGGCAAAAGATCGAACATGTTTTCCAGAAATTCCCACTCGTCGTCACTCAGACGAGGATTCGGCAAGGTCTTAACGACGGCCAGTAAATCGACCAGGTTTTCGTCTTCCCTGAGATTACCCAGGAAATCTTGCATTCGTTTTTTCATGTCTTGAGCGGTAGTATTTTTATCGGCTGGGAAACCCAGGTTTTTGTTGAGCGTTTTTCTCGGTTCGTTCTTGTCGGTTAATGATAGGGAAGTGAGAGCCTTCCAAACAGGTAGTTGATCGATAACAGGTTCGGGAAAATTTTCCAATTCCTGCAGTGAGGCCAGACCGTGGTCCGGGTTGGTGGCCGCCACATTACTTCCGCTATACCGCAGGAGTGGAAGGAGTTCCTCTTTGCGAGTTGGAGAAAGAGTGTCATGACATTCTATGAGAACGGATTCCACCAGTTGAGATAGAATGCGCTCCTGATCCGTACGCGAACGGTATTCATCCGCATTTTCGAAAAATGAAATCATCCACTGATCGCGTTTGTTGAGCAGTTGCACGATGCGGTCCAGGAAGCGCGACTTGGAATTATCCAATCGTTTGAGAATGGATCGGACGGCTTTGCCGACTTTGGAATCTTCCTCTACCAATGCCAGCACCCGATGCGCGGTTTCGCGGTAGAGCTCACTGGAATTTTCCTCCACTTCAAGGAGGGAGCCCATGCCGGAGAGCAATGGCGTTTGCCGGGTCAACGAGGCGCAAAAGGAATCGATGGTCTGGATTTTCAGGCGCAGAGGGTTTTCGAGGATGCGCCATCCCTGCCTCTCGTTATTTTTGAGGGCCTGGCGGGCGATTTCCCACGTCGTTTTTTCATGCGCCTCCTGCGGTGGTTTTGCGTTGCGGGCGCTGGCCAGCGCCTGTAGCACTCGATTTTTCATTTCGCCCGCCGCTTTACGGGTAAACGTCATGGCTAGAATCTGCTCCGGCCGTTGCACATGTGCCAGCAGTTTTAAAGTGCGCTGGATCAACAGCTCGGTCTTTCCGGACCCGGCGGGAGCCTGCACGATGTACGATTTCTCAATATTCAAAGCCTCCCGGCGTGCCGTGGCGTCGTCCATGCGAGAGGTCATTCATCCTCCCCATCAAAATGATTGAGCAACTCGGTTTTTCGGCAAAGGGTTTTCTGGTCGCAAAATTTGCAGGTTTCCCTTTCGTTGATCGGATCAACTTTCGGCACCCCGTTCAGAAATTCTTGAGCGGTGTGATGCAAACGGAGATTCCAATATTGTTTCATGTCGTCCCACTGCTCGACCTCCGGACATTCCTTGGTTATATTGGATTTTACTCTTGGAATGAGACTGTCCTCGCGAGCCAAACCTTTGTAGCCGGATTTGCCCTTGTGCAGGATGGCAAAAGCGACGGCGTCGGCCTCAACGATCAGGGAGTACAAAGGCAATTGGGGCTCTTCGATTCTCTCACCGAACCATTTTTTAGGATTTTGGTTGGCCCCGCTTTTGTAATCAATGATGGCTATTTTCCCGTCACCGGATTTATCGATCCGGTCCACGGTCAGTTTTAGCGTGAGGCCATTCAGGTTGAGGAATTTTTCTTTTTCCAAATCACAAATTTCAAAACCACTTCTTTCCCGTTCACACTCCATCCACTCATGCAGTAACGTACTCAGGCGCTCCTTCTCGAGTTTAAAAAATGCGCTTTGACCGTAGACGTCAATGTCGCTGGTTTTTATTCCTTCAAGGATGCTCTGGTGAATCTGCTGAGACAGCTCTCCTGATTTATGGAGCTCATGCAGGCGTTCGCTGTTTTGGACCTGGTTCCAGAATTTTTCCAGGATTTTATGAATCAGGCTTCCTCTGGCAAGATCATCCATGTCCAATTCCGAAAAATTTTCCTGCTGAGAGGCGAGCCGGTGAACGGCAAATGCCTGAAAGGGACACACTGCCTGACGTTTAATGATCCCGGTTCCGCCCTTGATGAATTCTTTTTCTTCTGCGGTGACCGGTATTGGGAAAAAATCTTCAGCTTTTTCCAGTGAAACAGAAAATCCGGAATGATCCTGAAGTTTGTTGGAATCTGAAAGGTGAATCATGTTTTTATCATTCTCCAGGGGAGCGACCAGAGGACTCGGCATCAATTCCGTTTCTTTTTTCCAGAGGGGATAACTGAACACCATGTGGCGGCAGGCACGGGCCAGACGGAACAGGGTTTGCTCGGTAAAGGCCAACTCCCGTTCCGCCGTCGAGTGCGGCAGGTTGAACTGTTTTTGATGGCTGAGAAACGGCAGGAACGGATTGGGATTGGGAACAGGCGGCA
>CBDVDB010000186.1:0-4670 GCA_965372625.1 uncultured Nitrospinaceae bacterium | reverse complement strand
AAGGATACCCCTCATATTCCCCTCCTTACCAAGGAGGGGACCGGCGAAGCGCCGGAGCTAATATATCCTCTCCCCTCAGGGGGAGAGGACTAAGGTGAGGGGTGGTTTGCTTTTGTAGTTGCTCGATTTATCGAGCAGTTTTTAAAACCTACCCCACCCAGCCCTCCCCTTGGAAAGGGGAGGGTTTATTTATCAGGGTCTGCGCCACACCCGCCTGATTCCAGTAAAGCTTTAAATTTCAATCACTTAATAAATAATCGCAAATCTCTAAAAAAGTCTAAAGTCTCAGGAAATTGCGCCGATACGTATATCAGGCGTATTGTTCCCTGAATCGGGGAGTCGCTTTCCCCGGCGCCTCGGCCCTCTTGCAAAGCCTTTGTTTTCGGGCTTTTTAAATTTTTCAATTCGCCGACTGAAAGAGAGCCCATTTATCTTAAGCAGGTTATCGGCGGAAAAGGGACAGACTTTAACGCGACCGTAAAATATTTTTAAGTTTTTACTCGATGGATCAAATGCTTTTAAACCTGCCTCATAAATGAGGCAACTATAATTTGATCCGTAAGGCTTAAACGGAAAAATTTCATGCCGCATCTTGAAGAACAATTTCCACCGGTCAATCCGTTGCCTCTGCAGAGGCCGGACGCGCTCAGGCCGCCCAACCCGCAGGAGGACCGGGAAGAGGACGAGCAATCCCGCCCGGTCGAAAACCGGGTCGAGGATGAAGCGCCGCAACCCGGCTCGCTGGCCAACGGCATCGACCGTGTCACCATTTCCGCCAATGCGCGGGTGATCCAACCCGTTCAGCCGGGCGCGGAAACCATCCCGGTGCCGATCGAGCTCATACCGGGGGCAATTCAAGTGAACCCTGACGTCCCGGAACTTCTGGATGCGGAGACCCAACAGCGCAACGTAGGGAATCCCGATCCGACCGCCATTGAAATACCTGCGGGCACGGGACTGCAAAATTTCAACAACGGGCTGGAGACGAATCCCATCGCCCGGAATGCCGGACAAGAACCCAATGAAGAGGTGGCTTCCCGTATTGAAAATCGCTTTGATTTTGTGATCGATCAACCGCCCGGCCCGGTAGTGACGCCGCTGGCCCGAAATACAGGTGCGGAAAATAATGCGGCCCCCGACATCCAAAACCTTATTGCTCCGGACACGCCAGCCGCCCGCGGCCCAGCCCTTAGAGGGCAAATCGAGCCGCGAATTTTAAACCCCGGTGAAGAACCTGAGCCGCCGGAGCAAAATACCCTGGGACTGCGCGGGACTACTCCTGAGGCCCGCACGGAAGGACGAGTGAATGTTGAGATTCCTGCCGCTCTTCAGGTCGATCCGGTCTTTCCCAATATTCAGGAAACGCGAAATTTCGGCGAAGGCCGGGCGTTGACCCTCGACCAGGATTCCTCCGGCAACGATGATGCGGCCATTGCCATTAACACGATTGATGAAGCGCTGGCGGAAGGCGGCGCTCTCCCCATTCCCGAAACGGGCGAGATATTGCAACCGGAACTGCTCATCGCGCCCGCTGTTCAGCCGGGATTCATAGCCGACCCGGACCCGATAGAAGAAAGCGCACCGGAAGATGCCGATCGTTTTACTCTGGAGGACACCGCTCCGCCCACCGGGCCCATCGAACCGCCTGAACCCACCGGAGACATCGAACCGGAATTACAAAACGACGAAGCGGCACCGCCCTTATTACCCGATCCGCGCGAGTTCGACACACAACGCGAGCCGGTCATCGAACCCGGTCCCGAACCGGAAGCGCCCGAAGCCGTCGTCTCCTCTCTGCTCGATACGCGGCAGGTGTTGGAGGAAAGTCAGGAGTTTCAGGAACTGCAACCTCCCGCGTTTCCGGAATTGGATAACAACGAACCGTTTATTCCCGAATTAGAACCGCAAGCACCACAGGATGAAACCCCGGTGGTCGCACCGGCTCCAGCCGTCGTGCCGCCGCCGGCCTTGGACGACGTCCCTCCCGTTGCGGAACCGGAACCGGGCAATGTACAAGCGCTCAATGAAAACCCGCAGGCGTTGCGCGGCAACAATCTGGGGACCGATCCGGCGTTGCGCGGCAGCCGCGAAATCAGAAATTTTCTGCAGCAGTTCAATGAGCGCATAGAACCGCCGGAAGAGGTGACCGAGCCTGAAGGTGCGCCGGTAGCCGAAGTGCAGAACAACGCCCCGCCGCCTCCGGCCGTGTTCGAGAATCTGGAAGCCCTGAGCGCGGAACTGCTCAACAATTTAAGAGAAGACCAAGCGGCTGAAGACGGGGTGACGCGTCCCGAAGAAGAACGCACCGCACCGCCGCCGCCGCGCACTCCGGAAACGCAATTGACGGAACGAGGACAAAACATCGACCGGTTCATCTGACCGGTCCGGGATAACTTTATGGCGACTTTTGGAATCTCAAGCAATCTCATACCCCCACTGTACCCAAGCTCCGCGCGGGTGAGCGGCATCACGCTCAACGATTTTCGCGCGCAGATCAACCAGTTCGGGGCGGATCGGCCATCGCCCGCGGATCTCTTATTCGATTCCTTTGTATTCGTCTCCAACCGCGTGCCGCAAGTGGACGACCTGAGCGGCCCGCTGGCCGCATTACGGGTCAACGCCGCCGGACGTTTTGTCACCGAAAAATTTCAATTCAGCCGCTTCCCGCTGGTCGACGAGTTCGGCGCATCCCGCTTCACCGAGCGGCAGACTGATAATATCGAACATCTCATGATTCGCCTGCAGGCGGTGTTGGACAAAGTAGAGGAATTGCGCCTCGGCAACGCGTTCAACCTGTTGTCCGCGAAATCGTCCGACTCCGGCGCGCTCACCGTTACCGCGGACAGCACCGCGGATGAGACGAGTTTCGAGGCCGGCATTGATGCCGTAGCCACCCGCAGTGTGCTGGCTTCCGACGCTCAGATCGACGGAGCGCTGGGATTGACCGGCGATTTCCGTGTCAACGGGATAGAAATCACCGTCACCGCCACCGACACATTGTCAGACATCGTAACCATGATCAACCGGGGCGAAGACGTCAACGGCAACGGCGTGCTCGATGAAGCGGAGGACGTCAACGGCAATGGCCTCATCGACGTCATCCAGGTCAGCGGCAGCCGGCACGGTTCCGGTATTTTCATCATCGAGGACCAGAACGGCAACGGCGTGCTGGACCCGGCGGAAGACGTCAATGGCAATGAGTTTCTCGACGGCGGAACAAAAGACCACGGGGTCACCGCCACCATAGAGAACGATCGCCTGATCCTCACCAGCCAGACGGGAGAGGCTACCGCCATCGCCCTGAGCGACCCCGACAACGTGCTGTTCACTCTCGGGTTTTTCGAACTCGACGCCGGCGGTGCGGTGGTCCTGAAGGAAGAGCAGTTGGATGCGTCCGGCACGAACCTGATTGAAATCGGAGTCGATGCGGAAATAACCATCGACGACGAATCCTTCACCAGCGCCAGCGGTGTCTTCTCGGATATTTTTGACGGGATCACGCTGGAGGTCCGGGGCGGCGAAGGCGAAACCATCCGCGTCAAAGTGGCAACCGATGCCAGCGCGGCGGTCAGTCAAATCCAATCGTTGTTCCTCCGGCTCAACGACGCGATCTCCGCCCTCAACGATTCACTGGCGTTCGCCCAGGCATTTGCGCGCGACTTCGAGTTGCAATCGGTGCGCGAGGAATTGACGGAAAATTCGCAAACGGGAATCCGCGCCAACGAAAGCCGCGAGGCCAGCCGGGAAGCGGTCGATCCCGCCAACAACCTGCCGCCCTCCTTCGGGTTGAACAGCGTGAACACGGACAAGTTCTCGACCACCGAGCTGGGGATCACGCAAACGGCCCAGGCGATCCGCGACGGGCTGGGGGCGCTGTTTCACAATCGCGGCAGTGAATTGTACAAAAAACTATCTTCAGTGGGAATCAGGACAGAAAAGGATGATACAATCAAGGTCGACGTTTCGGCATTGACGCGGGCGCTGGAATCACAACCGGACGATGTGCTGGAATTGTTCAACGATTCCGAAACCGGTATCCTGCCGCTCTTGCAGACCCAGTTGGAATCGCTGTTGAATGGGGATGTGGGCCGCCTTGATTTAAAATCGGCGCGCCTGGAAGCCCTGTCGGAACTGGATACCGGCGCCGCAGCCTCCTTCAAGCGCGCGTTTGAAAAACTGTTACTGGAAACCACGACCCGTAACCTGATCACCATAGCCTGATGCCGCAAACTCCACCCGCCATCACCCGAATCATCAATTGTCTTGGCAAGCAGAGGGATTGTTATGTCCTTCTCCTGAATGTCGCGCAACGGCAAAGAAAAGCGATTGAGGAGGAGAACGACGAAGCCCTGACTAAGGTAATGGAAGCCAAAAATCCGCTGCTGTTAAGGATGCAGGAATTGGACGAGGAAATGAAACCGCTCATGCAAAATATGACCGAAGTGGAACTGGAGCAGATGCCTCCCAAAGGCAAGGCCTTGAAGGATGAGGTTGCCAAAACGCTGGAGCAGGTTATCGCGGAAGAGGAAGTGTGCGCGCGACTCCTCAATAAAAAAAAGGATGAAACCTTTGAACAGATGAAAGCGCTCCAGGAAGCTAAAAAAGGCGTAAAAGGTTACAAAGATACCGGCGGCGGTAAAAAATCGCGGTTCTCCCGGCCAGCGTGACGC
>CBDVDB010000185.1:0-4718 GCA_965372625.1 uncultured Nitrospinaceae bacterium | reverse complement strand
CTTTCTATTAACGCATCCGATTCGTCCTCGTCACCATGACCCCATCTTCCGCCAACGTCTGGAAAATACTTTTGATCGGCAAAGAGGGACAGGTGGGCGCCGAGCTGTCCTCCCTGCTTAATCCTTTAGGCGATTTGATCACGGTCGGTGAGCAGGATTTGGATTTGACTCAGGAGGACCGCATCCGCGAGCGGATTCGCGAGGTGCGTCCGCATGTGATCGTTAACGCCGCCGCTTACACGGCGGTGGACCGGGCCGAGGAGGAGGCGGACCTCGCCCTGGCGATCAACGGAACCGCTCCGGCCATCCTGGCGGAGGAAGCTAAAAAAGCGGGGGCGGCGCTGGTTCATTATTCCACCGATTATGTTTTCGACGGAGAAAAAACGGGGCCTTATACGGAACGGGATGCGCCGAACCCGCTGGGCGTTTACGGCCGGACCAAACTGGCCGGCGACGAAGCCATTCAATCCACGGGCCTGCCTCATCTCATTTTCCGGACCGCCTGGGTTTACGGATTGCAGGGAAACAATTTTCTGTTGACGATACGGCGGTTGGCGGAAGAACGGGATGAATTGAAAATTGTCGACGACCAAATCGGTTCTCCCACCTGGTGCCGGACCATCGCCCAGACGACCGCCAACGTGCTGGCCCAGATACTGCCGCCCGGTTCGCCGGGAGATTTATCGGGATTGGAGCGGGCCTCCGGCCTGTACAACCTGGTGTGTTCCGGGCAAACCAGCTGGTACGGATTCGCCCAGGCGATTCTGGAGTCTTCGCCTTCATCCCGGAACGCAAAGTTGATTCCGATTCCCACGTCGGAGTACCCGACCCCCGCCGGGCGTCCCAAAAACTCGGCGCTGGCCACGGATAAGTTGAGGTCTGCATTCGGCATCACCCTGCCCGACTGGCAGGCGACGCTGAACTATTGCCTGAGCCGATGATCCCCTGAACCGGTTTCTCCCGCCAGCCGGAAATTAAAACCGTTTTCTCAATCAGTTGCCCTATAATATAGTGAAATGACAGGCATTACAGGCCGCGCAGGCGGTTAGCCTGCCCAATAACCCATCAACATCGTTCTGTCTCCCGACCCATTTGATCCCATGCCCGGAACCTTGGTTTTTACCGCTACCTATAACGAAGCGGACAACGTTGAAAGCCTTATCGGCGAAATTTTTGAGCATCTGCCGGATGCGGAAATTCTCATCGTTGACGATAATTCACCGGACGGGACCGGGCCTCTTTTGGACCAGCTCTCGGCCCGGAATCCGCGCATCCATGTCATCCACCGTCCTTCCAAACTGAGTCTGGGAACCGCCCATCTGTTTGCGATGCGATATGCGATCCATCATGAGTACGAACATCTCATCACCATGGACGCCGACTTTTCCCATAATCCGAAATACCTCCCCATCATACTGCAACTGCTGGAGGACAACGATTTCGTGATCGGGTCGCGCTATGCCAAGGGCGGTCAATGCGACTATGGGTTTATGCGTATCCTGATCAGCAGGACGGCCAATACGCTGGCGCGGTATCTATTGGGCATCCCCACTCATGAAGCCACGACTTCGTACCGGGGTTTTACACTGGCCCTGCTCAAGCAAATGGATTTGGACTCCATCTGGTCGAACGGTTATTCGTTCTTCATGGAATCTATTTTTCTCGTCCGTTTGACCACGCATAAAATGTCCGAGTTCCCTATCCACTTCGAAGACCGCCGGGCGGGAACATCCAAAATTTCCAAGGTTGAAATATTAAAAGCGGGGTTTCATCTGATCCGTATGTTTTACCGGAGGATGTTCGTCGTCCCATTTGCCGTTTATAACGCTGACAAACCCCAGCAAAAACCGCAGTCCTGCGAAAATTGCGGGTCGATATTTCATATGGAGAGGTATCCGGCCAATTACGCGAAGCATGAAGACCCATCGATTTACCAGTGCACCAGCGCCGGCCATCGAACCCATGGCAGGATTCTCAAATGCCTGTTTTGCGGCCTGGTGTTCAACGAAACCCGGCATGATGCGGAAAAGCTTCTCAGTTTTTATTCGGATGTGGAGGACCGGACTTATTTAAAAAACATCGACTCCCGCTTCAAGACGTTTCGCTATAATTTTAAAAAAATCCAATCCCTTATTCCCGGTTCCGGCAAATTACTCGATATCGGTTCTTATTGCGGCATCTTTCTTAAAGTGGCGCATGAAAACGGGTTTGAAACCCTCGGGGTCGAACCTTCCAAATGGGCGGCGCACTATTCGAACGAGGTTATGAAGGAACGCGTGTTTCCGGGCACCCTCAAGGACCTGCCGGAGGAGGAGGGCGCGTTCGATGTGATTACCATGTGGGACGTGATGGAGCACCTGCCGCACCCCATTGATGAGATGAAGCTGATTCGCTCCCGCTTGAAGCCGGACGGACTCTTCGCGTTTTCCACGCTGTTCATCGACAACTGGTACCCGAAAATCATGAATGAAAAGTGGCCCTGGTACATGGATATGCACCTGTTTTATTTCACGCAGGATTCCATAAAACAATTATTGAAGAAAGCCGGCCTGGAGCCCGTGCAGTTTCAAAGGTACACCCATATCATTACCCTGGAATATTTGTTCTTCAAGCTGGATGCGCTGGGCGTATTCGGCGCAAAATTTCTGGGAGAAAAAATCGGCCAAACCTTTCTCGGGAATATTATGATTCCATTCAGTTTCGGCGATATTCAATTAATCGTCTGCAAACGGGCGGATGATGATTAACCGGGGGCTTTCCCGCATATGAAAAAAGCGTTGATCACAGGCATCACCGGGCAGGACGGCAGTTATCTTGCCGAGCATCTTCTGGCCCGCGATTATGAAGTTCACGGCCTGATACGTCCGACCTCCGGACCGGATGAAGACCCCTACTTTTGGCGGATCCGGTCGATTCAGGACAAGTTGTTCCTGCACAGCGGAAATCTCGAAGACTACGGCAACCTGGAAGCCATCCTCCAATCGGTGCAACCCGAAGAATGCTACCACCTCGCCGCCGAGACGTTTGTGTTTAACGTCCGGGAAGACGAATCGGCAATATTAAAAACCAATACCCAGAGCACCCACCATCTGCTGATGGCTATTAAGAACCAGGCGCCGGAATGCCGTTTCTTTTTTGCGGGATCGTCTGAAATGTTCGGCGAGGCGCTGGAGACCCCGCAGAGTGAAAGCACTTCGTTCAATCCCCGGTCGATTTACGGAGTCTCCAAAGTCATCGGGCATGATCTGGTCCGTTACTTCCGGGAACACCACGGCCTGTTTGCCTGTACCGGGGTATTGTACAACCACGAATCGCCGCGCCGGGGAACCCGGTTCGTCACCCGCAAAATCACTTCGACCGCGGTAAAAATCAAACTGGGTATGGCCAGCGAACTCCGGCTGGGCAATATTGAAGCGGAGCGGGACTGGGGTTACGCCGGGGATACCGTGGCCGCCATGCACGCCATGTTGAACTTCTACCCACCGGGTGATTATGTCGTGGCTACGGGGGAAACCCATACCATCCGGAATTTTCTGGAGCGGGCGTTCGGGGAGCTGGATCTGGATTACGAGGAATACCTGGTGATCGATCCGGAGTTTTACCGTCCCAAGGAAGAAGTCCCGCTGGCCGGTGATGCGGGCAAGATCCGCTCCGAACTGAATTGGGAGCCCAAGGTTTCCTTTGAGGACATGGTGCGGAAAATGGTACAGTCGGACCTTGAATATTTTCAAGGCTTGTTGCAATAATAGGGAAACAGACCCATAGCGTCAGGGAAAAATTCATCCATGAAAAAAGCTTTTATTACCGGAGTCACGGGGCAGGACGGTTCCTACCTGTCCGAGTTCCTTTTGGGAAAAGGTTACGAGGTGCATGGATTGGTCCGCCGCTCTTCTTTTTTCAACCGGGGCCGGATTGAAGATATCCGCCAGCAAACCAAATCGACCGGCCAGTTCCAACTGCATTACGGGGACATGACGGATTCTTCCAGCCTCAATAAATTGATGGCCATGATTCAGCCCGACGAGGTTTACAACCTGGCGGCGCAGAGCCATGTCGCGGTCAGTTTTGCCACTCCCGATTACACGGCGCAGGTGGACGCGATGGGAACGCTCCGCATTCTGGACGCGATCAACAATCTGGGGCTGAAAGATAAAACGCGCTTTTACCAGGCCTCCACCAGTGAGCTTTTCGGCCAGGTGGCGGAAAGTCCGCAAAATGAATCGACTCCGTTTTACCCGCGCAGTCCTTACGGCGTCGCTAAGTTGTACGCCCACTGGATCACCATCAATTACCGCGAGGCGTACGAACTATTCGCGTGCAGCGGCATTTTGTTCAACCACGAATCTCCGCGCCGCGGCGAAAATTTCGTGACGCGCAAAATCACCCTGAGCCTGGCGCAAATCCTCAAAGGGAAAATGGATAAATTATCGTTAGGCAATATGGATGCCAAGCGGGACTGGGGCTATGCCAAGGATTACGTCGAGGGTATGTGGATGATGCTCCAACAGGATAAACCCCAGGATTATGTGCTGGCCACCGGGGAACACCATACGGTCCGCGAATTCGTTAACATTGCTTTCGGCCATTGCGGAATCGAGTTGGACTGGCAGGGTTCGGGTGTGGAGGAAAAAGCCGTCCACAAATCCACGGGCAAGGTAATGGTCGAGGTGAATCCAAAATATTTCCGGCCGACGGAAGTGGAATCGCTGTTGGGAGAT
>CBDVDB010000184.1:0-4748 GCA_965372625.1 uncultured Nitrospinaceae bacterium | reverse complement strand
GTGCGGCCAAATTCGTCCTGCAGGGTGCCGGCCTGAATTTTCAACAGGTATTCCCGGGCGGCTTGCAGATTTTCCGGAAGATAAACATCGTACGTCCGGCCGTCCCGGTGCGGTGAACTGAGTTTGGAATATTCATGAACATTGGCCCAGGGATCGTAATCGGTACGCCCTCCGGCCAAGTCGGGAATCAACTTCATATGCTCTTTGACCTGGGAGGGCAGGACGGGCGCGCTGAAGGTCAGGGCCACTCGGGACAGGGGATTGCATTTGCGGAACAGAGCGGAAGCGCGCCCGGTAATGAGAACCGACTTATCACTGTTGGTCCGGCAACTGACTCCCAGAAATTTAAATTCCGGAAAGGTGTAGAATTTGACCAGGTCGCGGGAGGTGACGCCCGTCTCCGGACCCTCGGCGGATATCAACCCCGGCTCGACTTTCAATACGAATTTGGTGTTGAGCGGCAATTCCTGGGTGGGCGATACCAGCCAGATGCGGCGGGCCTCGATGCCCTGGGAGTGGCTGGGTTGGTCATCGCTTTTTTGCGTTTGCGGTTTCCCCATGTCCAGCATGTAAGGCTCTCCGGGAACGGGTATGAAGCGCGGCACGGTGCGGTCATTGGGGTCGGGCTCGGCTTTGATCTGAATCCGGTCGCTTATAATGAGGCCGGTGGTTAAAAAGACATGTTGCTCCACGGAGGGTTTGAAAACCGGCTGCTTGAACGTGACCCGAATGACCGGGGTGCCCGGACTTTCCCAGTGATAAAACCAGGCGTAGCTCACTCGCGGGCGTTGGGTGATGAACTGATGGTTATAGGTTTTCGAAATAGTGGCGCCATCTTCCGCCTTGATTCCCGGATTGAGGGTGACATGATATTTATGGGCGGGTTTCAGGGCGTCTTTTTCGCCGAGCTGGCAGGCCAGCGCGCTGGTATTGATCCACCGCCACTGACAGTTGAGTTTGGGGGTGATGGTGATGGGCAGTTCGTCCTCGCTGCGTTCCATCCGGCCGATAGGAACCACGGCGCGGTTGAACTGGATGACGATCTGCCGGCCCGCCGGGACATCATTTCCTTTTGGCGTGATCCGTAAAATTTTCAACGGTTGCCCGGCTTCGGCCTGCGAAGCCAGGAAATCCAAACCGGGAACCGATTGCAGAGTGCAACATAATATCGATAAAAGGAAAAATGCTCCTGATCTTTTCATTACCCGTCCTCGCCAGTTAAATTTACAGTAGGTTTCCAGTATAAGGGAATGGGCAGGCAGGCAAAGCATCATTTTTATCGGAAGAGGTATGTCGGCTTTGCATTGAAAAAGGCATAACCTATTGTTAAAATGCAGGATAGACGGTCTATGAGCCAGGGGCGTTTGCCGGTAAACCGTATTCTTTGCTGTTATCAGAACTCTTTCACCACCTCGAGAATTCATGCTTTCCGGATCAGGTTGCCAAAAAAGTTGGGCGCTATGGATTGAAACACGTGCCTAAAACCATTGCCATAATTCAATCCAACTACATTCCGTGGAAGGGGTATTTTGATATCATTCATTCGGTGGACGAGTTTGTGTTGTATGATGACGCTCAGTTTACCCCCAGGGATTGGCGGAACCGAAACCGGATCAAAACCCGGGACGGTTTGAAGTGGCTGACGATTCCCGTTGAGGTGAAGGGAAAATATTTCCAGAAGATCAGGGATACGCGCATCAGCGACAAACGTTGGGCGCTCAAACACTGGAAATCGCTCAAAAATAATTATTCCAAAGCAAAGTTTTTCAAGGATTACCGGGAGCTGTTCGAGGAACTTTATCTCACCTGTGATGAGGAGTTTTTAAGCCCGGTCAATTTCCGTTTTCTGGAGGCCATCAACCGGGCGCTGGGCATCGAAACCCGGATTTCCTGGTCCAGCGATTTTAAGTTGCCCGAAGGTAAAAACGAGCAGCTGATTTCCATCTGCCAACAGGCCGGCGCCACCAAATTATTATCAGGACCCGCGGCTCAAGCGTATCTGGAACCCTCTTTATTTCAACGGGAGGGCGTTGAGGTGGAGTGGATGGATTATTCGGGATATCCCGAATACCGTCAATTGTTTCCACCTTTCGAACAGAGCGTGACGATTCTGGACCTTTTATTTAACGAAGGTCCCCATGCAAAAACCTTCATGAAGAGTTTTTAATTGCCGTCATGCGCCTATCCCTGGTAGCCACGTTATATAATTCCGCTCCTCACCTCCTCGAATTTTACGAGCGCATGACCAAGTGCGCTCAGGAAGTCACCCACGATTATGAAATGATTCTGGTCAACGACGGGTCTCCCGACTCCTCTCTCGAGTTGGCGTTGCAATTGTTCGAGAAAGACAACCGGGTCAAGGTGATCGATCTTTCCCGCAACTTCGGCCATCACAAAGCCATCATGACCGGCCTGGAGCACGCGCAGGGGGAGTATGTATTTTTGATCGACAGCGATCTGGAAGAACCGCCGGAAGTGTTGCGGACTTTTTGGGACGAGATGCAAAGCCACAGTGATCTCGATGTGGTATTCGGGGTCCAGGGGAAAAGAAAAGGCGGGTTGTTTGAAAGAATATCCGGGGCGCTTTTTTATAGGATCATGAATGGGCTCGGCGACGTGAAAATTCCTGAAAACCTTTTGACGGTTCGGTTGATGACCCGGCAGTATACGCAAAACCTGGTTCAATACCAGGAGAGAGAAATGGAATTCAGCGTGGTGACGGAGCTAGTGGGATTCAGGAAAAAAAGCGTCGTGGTTAAAAAATCCTCTACCAGCCCTACCAGTTATTCCTTTACGAAAAAATTTAATCTTTTTGTGAATGCGATTACATCCTCCACCCATAAACCGTTGTGGATGATTTTTTATCTGGGGCTGGGAATCACGCTGTTGTCCTCCGCCTACGTCATTAAGCTTATGATCGACAGGTATATTTATGGCGCCCAAGTCGTGGAAGGCTGGACTTCCGTTATTGTCTCTATATTTTTTTTCGGAGGGTTGATTATCTTTGTGCTGGGCGTTATCGGGATTTATTTATCCAAAATTTTTATTGAGTCCAAACGCCGTCCCTATACGGTGATTAAAAAAATCCATCAATCCGGAAAGAAATGATACTTTCCGGAAGAAGGCCGCTTCGTAAAAACCTTTAAACGAAACGGGGGTTGTATGCACTTTGTTTATATTTTTATTACCATCGTTTTAACGGTCTACGGACAACTGATTGTGAAATGGCAGGTCAACCTGGCGGGCGTTTTCCCGGCCGCCCCCTGGGATAAAATGGTGTTCCTGGGAAAAATCATGATCAATCCCTGGGTCATCAGCAGTATGGTCGCCGCTCTTCTGGCAAGCTTTGCCTGGATCGCCGCGTTGACCCAACTCCCGCTTTCTTATGCGTATCCATTTATGGGGTTGACCTTTGTTCTGGTTCTGCTTTTGAGCGCGACTTTTTTTCAGGAATCCATGACTTGGATGAAAATTGCCGGCGTGGTTCTGATTGTAGCGGGTATCACCCTGAGCAGTCAGGGGCAGGGGTGAACCAGAAGGACAACCCGGTGAGGGTTGAACAGACTATGGGCATGGATAAAGACAACTGGATTCCATTCAACAAGCCTTACATCATTGGTAAGGAGCTCGAATACATCTCGCAAGCGGTGATGGACCACTCCCACATTTCCGGAAACGGTCCCTTTACTCAGCGTTGTCAGGTGCGGCTGGAGCAAACCCTGGGATGCCTCCAGGCGCTGCTCACGCACTCGTGCACGGCGGCGTTGGAGATGGCCGCGATTTTGTGCGACATCCAGCCGGGTGACGAGGTGATCATGCCGTCCTTCACCTATGTGTCCACCGCCAATGCTTTTGTGTTGCGCGGCGGCGTTCCCGTTTTTGTCGACATCCGCCCCGATACTCTGAACATGGATGAAAAGAAAATTGAGGCGGCTCTTACGAAAAAGACCAAAGCTGTTGTTCCGGTTCATTACGCGGGTATCTCCTGCGCGATGGATGAAATATTGAGTATCGCCGGGAAAAACGATTTGTGGGTTATCGAAGATGCGGCGCAGGCATATTTGTCCCGGTACAGGGGCCGGCCACTCGGCACCCTCGGCCATTTGGGATGTCTCAGTTTTCATGAGACCAAGAATATCATCAGCGGTGAAGGGGGTGCGTTGCTGGTCAACGATGAACGTTTTCGGGAGAGAGCCGAAATCATCTGGGAAAAAGGGACCGACCGCATATCGTTTCTAAAAGGAGATGTGGAAAAATATTCATGGCAGGATATCGGGTCGTCCTACCTCCCCAGCGAAATGATCAGCGCTTTTCTTTACGCTCAAATGGAAATGGCGGAGGCGATAATTTCCAAACGTTCAAAGTTGTTTTTTTATTACTACGATAATCTGCAAGACCTCGAGAGCAAAGGCCGCATCCGCTTGCCCAGCCTGCACAAGGAGACCGAGGGGACCGGCCACCTGTTTTTCATGGTCACCCCAAGCCCACAGGAAAGCCGCCGGCTGATTCAGCATCTCCAATCCAAACAGATTGATGCGATCCGTCATTACGTTCCCCTGCATTCTTCGAAGGCCGGCAGAAAATACGGGAGGGCGTCAGGGAGGTTGCAGGTCACCGACGATATCAGCCAGAGAGTGATCCGGCTTCCCCTGTTTTATGGAATGGAAGAGCATGAGACGGAGCGGGTGGTCCAGGCCATCCGGGAAGCCTTCGTTTAAATGCAACGGCTCCCCGCCAGAGGTCAGGCG
>CBDVDB010000183.1:0-4748 GCA_965372625.1 uncultured Nitrospinaceae bacterium | reverse complement strand
AGTTGGCGAAGGACTGGCGCACCGACAAACTGCTCCGCCGCCTCGAAGCCATGCTAGTGGTGGTGGATGATGAAAAATCATTTCTGATCTCCGGCACCGGCGACGTGATCGAACCCGACGACGGGATCATGGGCATCGGCTCCGGCGGTATGTTCGCCCAGGCCGCGGCTCAGGCGCTGGCGGCCCATACGGAACTGTCCGCGCGGCAAATCGTGGATGAGGCCATGAAAATCGCCGAGTCCATATGCATCTATACCAATGGGAATCTCACCATTGAGGAACTTTAATACATGGAACAGGTTGTAGAAAAGAAAACCACTGCCGAACAATCGCGGCAGGATTTTATGGCGTCGCTGACCCCCAAAAAAATTGTCAGTGAACTGGATAAGTTTATTGTCGGGCAGGATAATGCCAAACGGGCCGTGGCCATCGCTTTGCGCAACCGGTGGCGGCGGCAACAACTGCCGGACGACATGCGCGACGAAGTGGCTCCTAAAAATATTCTCATGATCGGTCCCACCGGCGTCGGCAAAACGGAAATTGCCCGGCGGCTGGCCAAGCTGGCCCAGTCTCCCTTCATCAAAGTCGAGGCGTCCAAATACACAGAGGTTGGCTACGTCGGACGGGACGTCGAATCCATGGTGCGCGATCTGGTGGAGTTGACCAAGCGCATGGTGCAGGAAGAAATGGAGCAGGAGGTTCGGGAAAAGGCCCGGCAATATGCCGAGGAACGCCTGCTGGACATTCTGTTGCCCCCGCACCCCAGCCATGATTCCCCGGAGAACCGGGAGTTCGCATCCGATACGCTGGGCAAACAGCAGTACGAACAAACGCGGGAAAAATTCCGGACTTACCTGCATGAAGGGAAATTCGAGGACCGGGTCGTGGAAATCGAAATCGAAGAGCGGTCGGGCCCGATGTTGGAAGTCATCTCTCCTCCGGGAATGGAGGAAATGGACAACAACATTAAGGATATGCTCAGCAACCTGATGCCGAAAAAAACCAGGCAAAAGAAAATGCAGGTGCCCGATGCCCTCAAGGTGCTCACCCAACAGGAAGCGGAAAACCTGATCGACCACGACAAGGTGATCCAGCAGGCCATCGACCGGGCTCAGCAGAGCGGCATTATTTTCATCGACGAGATCGATAAGATCACCGGACGCCAGAGCATGCAGGGGCCGGATGTGTCGCGGGAAGGGGTCCAGCGCGACCTGCTTCCGATCGTCGAAGGCTCCAGCATCAACACCAAGTACGGCATCGTGAAAACCGATCACATGCTGTTCATCTCCGCCGGAGCGTTTCATGCGTCAAAACCGTCGGACCTGATACCCGAGTTCCAGGGCCGCTTCCCCATCCGCGTCGAGCTGGAGTCGTTGACGGAAGAGGATTTTTACCGCATTCTGACCGAACCGAATAACGCCTTGATCAAACAGTACACCGCGCTGTTGGGAACGGAAGAGGTTCATTTGAAATTCGAGGACGACGCCATCCGGGAAATCGCGCGCATGTCCGCCCATGTCAACGAGCGGACCGAAAATATCGGGGCGCGGCGCCTGCAGACCGTCATGGAAAAACTGCTGGAGAGCATCTCGTTCGATGCGCCGGATTTGAAAAACCAAAAATTTGATATCGACGCGGCCTATGTGCAGAAAAAACTGATAGACATCATCGAAAACGAAGACCTGAGCCGGTATATCCTTTAATCCAAAAAAATGAAAAAAAGCATCATGAAAGCGGAAGTGCTGATCGAGGCCCTTCCCTACATCAAAAAATTTTACGGTAAGACCCTCGTCATCAAATACGGCGGCAACGCCATGGTGACCGAAGAGTTGAAGCACAACTTTGCGCTCGACGTGGTGATGATGAAATATATCGGCATCAACCCGGTCATCGTACACGGCGGCGGGCCGCAGATCGGTAAAACGCTGGAGCTGTTCGGCATCCAATCCAAATTTGTCGACGGCCAGCGGGTCACCAGCGAAGAGATGATCGACGTGGTGGAAATGGTGCTGGGCGGCAAAATCAATCAGGACATCGTCTCGCTCATCAATAAGAACGGCGGCAATGCCGTCGGCATTACCGGCAAGGACGGCGATTTGATCCGGGCCAAGCGGTACCGCAAGGTCAAGAAATGTCCCGAAACCAACCGGCCGGAAATCATCGACCTCGGGCTGGTCGGCGACATCAAGCAGGTCAATCCCAGTATTTTAAGAACGCTGGATGAGGCGGAATTCATTCCCGTCATCGCCCCTATCGGCCGGGGTGAAAATGGAGAAACGCTGAACATCAACGCCGACTTCGTCGCCGCCAAAATCGCCGGCGCCCTGAAAGCGGAAAAACTGTTGTTGATGACCGATGTCGAAGGCGTCAAGGGCAAGAACGGCAAACTCATCACCGGCCTTACCCGCAAGAATGCACAACAACTGATCCGCTCGAAAGTGATCAAAGACGGCATGTTGCCGAAGGTGAACTGCTGCCTCGACGCACTCAAGGAAGGCGTGACCAAAACCCATATCGTCGACGGCCGGGTGAAGCACGCCCTGCTCCTGGAAATTTTCACCGAGGCCGGCATCGGAACCCAGATCGTCGAAAAACTTTAAATTCCCCCTCACCCAGCCCGTCACCCGTCAACCCTTTGCCTCCCTCGCTAGAGGGCCGGGCAGGAGGCGGTTGACAACGAATTCGGACCTTGCTAGTTTAAGTACCAATAATGTTCATCAACCCTTATTTTTTCCATAGTTATGAGCCAGGTAATTCTTGACGACAGAAGCCGGACGATCCTTTTGGAGACGGTCAACGATTTTGTGGCCACCGCCGAACCGGTGGGGTCGCGCACGCTCTCCAAAAAACTGTCCAAGCGCCTGAGTCCCGCCACCATCCGCAACGTCATGGCGGACCTGGAGGATCTGGGCTACCTGTACCAGCCGCACACCTCCGCGGGCCGCGTGCCGACGGATAGGGGCTACCGTTATTTCGTCAACCAGATTCTCAAGGCTCAGAAACTGCACCCGGCCGCCCCGCTGCTCGGCGATTCCAAGCCTTATCAGGACAAGGGGACGCTGGAAGAAGTGCTGGGCTCGGCATGCAGTCTGCTGTCACATGATTCTCATCAGACCGGGCTGGTCATGATTCCCGGATTCTGGAACCTGTCGCTCAAGCACATCGAGTTCCTGCGCATCGAGGGCAAGCGCGTTTTGGCGGTGTTCATCTCCGAGATGGGCGTGGTGAAGAAAAAAGTCGTGCGCCTGAAAGACGAAATCCCTCAAGACAAACTGGCCGTCCTCGCCGCTTATCTCAATGATGAGTTTTCAGGGCAATCCCTGAACTCCATCCAGGCGGAGTTGCGCCGCCGCATGCAGAACGAACGGGAGCATCACGATCAATTAATGAAAAAAGCCAACGAGTTATGGACCCGCATGTTCGCCGACGATAATGAAGAAGGCGAGTTGTTGATCGATGGCGTGGTCAACATGCTCGATCAGCCGGAGTTTTCCGCCGACCTGGAAAACATGAAAAAACTGATGAAAACGGTCGAGGAAAAGAACAAACTGGTCAAACTGCTGGATTTGTGCATGAAGCAGGACGGACTCAGCATCATCATCGGCGAGGAAAACGCCGAAGAAGAAATGCGGGCGGGCAGTCTCATCGCCCAGAGCTACCGGCTGGACGATCAGAACATCGGCACCCTCGCCGTGTTCGGTCCCAAGCGGATGGACTATCAGAAAATCATCGGCATCGTGAACTCCACCGCCAACAACGTGTCGGAATTCCTGTCGAACAAAAAATATAAAGGAGCGTAACCCGAATTATGGGCAAAAAGAAAAAGGTTCCCATCAAAATCAAAGAAAAATTAAAAACCCCGGAAGAAGAGCCTGCTGAAACTGAAGAAGAACCGATTGTCGAAGTGGTCGAGGAAGGCCCGTCGGAACTGGAGCAGCTGCAGCAGGAGGCCCAGGACCTGCGTGACGAAATGCTGAGAATGCGGGCCGATACGGATAACATCCGCAAACGCCTGCAACGCGAAAAACAGGACTGCGTCCAGTTCGCCAACGAGAGGCTCATCAAGCAACTGCTTCCCATCTTCGAAAATCTTGAACGCGCTCTCGCGGCGCCCGACACCAGCGTCGAGAGTTTAAAAGAAGGCGTGAAGATGACAGCCAACCAGCTTCTCGCCCTCTTCAAAAAAGAAAATGTCGAGCCCATCATAGCTGTCGGCGAACTCTTCGATCCCTCGGTCCACGAAGTGCTGAGCCAGATGGAGTCGAACGACCACGATGAAAACACGGTGATCGAGGAATATTCAAAAGGCTACCGCATGAACGGCCGCGTCCTCCTGCCCGCCCGGGTCATCACCTCCAGGAAACCGGCGCCAGCGGAATCGAAAGATAAAGACTCCGACAACGCCTCCACCTCTGCCGAAACCCCGGCCTGACCGAAAAGCCCCGCGCCATGCCCGAACTGCCGGAAGTCGAAACGCTCCGGAATGCGCTCATTCCCCTGGTCCGCGACCAAACGCTGGTCGACCTCAAATTTCTACGGCCCGACCTGCGCTTTCCCATCCCGCGTCAGAAACTTAAAAAAGAAATGACAGGATTGGTGGTACGCGACGTCACACGCGTCGGGAAATACCTCCTACTCCATAACGATAAAGGCGCCATGCTCTGGCATCTCGGGATGAGCGGGCGGGTGGCGCAGCGCCCGTCCCTGCAGGCGGAAGAAAAACACACGCACGCCATCTTCCATTTCGC
>CBDVDB010000182.1:0-4749 GCA_965372625.1 uncultured Nitrospinaceae bacterium | reverse complement strand
CCTGTCGAAGCATGGCACCGTGCCGCCCTTTCCTTCGACAAGCTCAGGACAGGCTTTCGGAGAAGGGGGAGAATATCAACCACCCCCAGCCCCTCCTTATAAAAGGAGGGGAGTCGCTTATGCAAAGGTCTCATTTAAAGGGCGGCTTGGTTTTGCGCTCCATTTCCTCCCCGGCTCACCCACAAAACCGATGGCTTATGAAAATTCCCCATAGCCATTTTATTTTCGTACTTGGATGAAACAGGTTTCACAGGGTCTCATCAAAGAAAATCACCTAAAAAAGGCTGATGGTTCTATTAAAGTTTAATTTCAGGGCCGTTGGGTCCCCTTTTTTGAGTAAACATGGTATATACTAATCTATCGCACACTAAAAATTCGCCACGCTCTTGGGCATATATGGTCCTTATATTGTTTGTAGGTTGAGGAAGCGTAAAATGCCTGTGCGAAAAAAAGCATCGAAAAGGAAAACCAAATCCCGGAAAGCGGCTCCGAAGAAAAAACGGGCATCCACCAAAGCCCTCAAAACCAAGGCCAAAAAGTCTCCTCCGCGAAAAAAATCTAAAACCACCCAAGCTAAAGCAGTCAAACGTAAAAAAACCCCACGCAAAACTGCGCCACCTGATAAATTCAGTTTGGCCTCCCAAATCATTTCCTCCCGGGACCAGGCACTAATCAAAAGCGAAGGCCGGTTGAAGGCCATTCTTGAAAACGTGGTCGACGGCATAATTACCATCGACGAACACGGGAGCGTGCAGTCGTTCAACTCCGCCGCCGAACGCATCTTCGGCTACAGTGTGGACGAGGTGATGGGCAAAAACATCAAGCAACTGATGCCTGAGCCCTACCAAAGTGAGCACGACCAGCTTATACAAAACTACCTGCAGACCGGCAACGCCAAGATCATTGGAATCGGGCGCGAAGTGATTGGACTGCGCAAGGACGGCTCCCAGTTTCCGCTGGAGCTGGCCGTCAGCGCAATGTGGATAAGGGAGACTCTCCTGTTCAGTGGCATCGTCCGCGACATCACCGCGCGCAAGCGGAGCGAAGACCAGTTGCTCCAGGCCAAAGAAGAAGCCGAACAAGCCAACCATGCCAAATCGGAATTTCTGTCACGCATGAGTCATGAGCTTCGTACACCAATGAATTCAGTTTTGGGATTCGCCCAGCTTCTTAAAGGAGATACTAAAAATCCTTTAGCCGATTACCAAATAGAAAATGTGGATAGAATTTATTCGGCGGGGAAACATCTTTTGAGAATAATCAATGAAGTTCTTGATCTTGCCAGAATCGAGGCGGGGCTAATTAACTTAACAATAAAGACGGTCGATATTGTAGGAATTTTGAATGAAGTGATCTCAACCTTCCGACCGCTTACTGAAGAGGGAGGCATATCCCTTGAATGGGAAAGCGGCCATGATCAAAACTGTTATGTGAGAGCGGATTCCGGTTGTCTGAGACAAGTTCTTTTGAATCTGGTTTCCAATGCCATAAAGTTTAATAAACCCGGGGGTTCCGTAAAATTATCATTTGCAGATGAGAAAAACCGAAAAATCCGGATTAACGTTAAAGATACAGGTCCGGGGGTTGCTCCGGAAAACATTGATAAGCTGTTTGAGCCGTTTGACAGGTTGGATGCGAACCACACCGCCATTGAAGGCACGGGGATTGGTCTGACCATTTCCAAACAACTGATCGAAAATATGGGTGGGGCCATCGGTGTTAACAGTGTGGTGGGCAAGGGCAGTTGTTTTTATGTTGAACTGCCTGGTACAGATCGACCCGCCGACACCTTGCCGATTGAGAGTGCCCCTGCCCCGAGTCAAAAAAATGTTCCGAATAAGACGCCCAAGAAGATTTTATATATCGAAGATACCCTTTCCAATGTGGTATTGATGAAACTGGCTTTGTCCAGTCGTTCCCACATTCAGTTTCTGTCCCATTCCAATGCTGAGGAAGGGATCGAATGTGCCCATGAGCATATTCCGGATTTGATCCTCATGGATATTAGCCTGCCCGGAATGAGTGGCCTGACCGCTTTCCAAAAATTAAAAGAGAGTCCACAGACAAGATCCATCCCGGTGATTGCCGTCACCGCGAATGCTATGGATAATGACCTCAAAAAGGCGATGGGAATGGGATTTCATTCCTACATCACCAAGCCATTCGATGTAGAGTTACTAGTCACAAAAATTGATGAGATTTTGGCGCTCCCCTGACGGGGAGGGGAAACTGGCTAACCGTTGACGGCAGGCGATGGCCCCCCTGCGCCATTGAAAGATTTTAAAGTTCGCCCCGTCCATAATCGGACCTTCCATAATCGGACTTCGCGGAGCGGATGGCGGCACTATCATTTAAAGGGCGGCTTGGTTTTGCGTTCCATTTCCTCTTCGGTCAGGTTCATTCTTCCCTTCAGAAAGAGCAGCTTGTTTTCAGCGATGGCGAGGGCCTGCGGGTTCCCGGTTTGCTTGCCGAGTTGGAGGGAGATGGCGATTTCTTTCAGGGATTTATCCCAGTCCTTCATGCGTTCATAAACGCTGGCCAGGTTGAGGTGCGCCTGCAGGTGGTCGGGGTTCAACGCAATGACTTTCCGGTAATGCTCCGCGGTTTCCGGCAGTTTTTGGAGGTACCAGTATTCCAGCGCGATTTTGAATTGAATTTCCGGGTCCGCAGGCTGCAACTCCGCCGCTTTTTCGAATTCCATGATCGCCAGTTCGTTTTTAAAGGACTTGCCGTAAACCGAGGCCAACCCGAGGCGTGCGTCGAGGTGTTGGGGGTCGAGTTGCAGCGCCTGTTGATAGCCGGCGATGGCTTCCTTGCGCCGGTCCCACTCCTCGTAAACCGAACCCATCCGGTAATGGGCGGGGATGTATTTGGGATCGATTTCCAGAGCCCTGTTCAAAATTTCAATGGCCTCCCCGTAGGCCCCGATTTCCTGTTTTTGAAATGCCAGTTGAGTCAACTCCGCCGGATCGGTGACTCCGGGGGGAACGACGGGGCCTTCGCCCGCGTCCTCTCCGCCTTCGCATCCCGCCAGGATCAGGCACAGCGATAAAATGAGAACCTGAATGATTGGTTTTGACATGGAACGATCCGCCTCGCAGGTTTTTCAATAAAGGGGATTATAAATTAATCTCGGAACTATTCGAGTCTAAATTTGTTGTAATTTGCCCTTTTCGCAAAAAAAGAGCTATTAAACCCTAAGGCCGGCATTGGACTCAGGTGGGAGACAGAGAGTGGTCCGGTGATCCCTTGATCAAATCCATGTAGTGCCGCTTGCGGCGATTGAATTCCTGCTCGTTGTAAATCTCCTGAAACAGCCAGCGCATGCCGGACTCCAATTCCTCCACGGTCATATGCTTGGGAATGAAGTTGACGTCGAACAAAGTGCATCGGTCCCAGAAGCGGTCCTTCAATAACCGGCGCTCTCTTTGCAACCGGTGGTAAAGCGGCGTTCCCGGAAACGGCGTTTGCACGGTGACCTGTACTTCCAGCAGGCGCGAGCGTCTTACAAAATCCTGCACTTGGGAAAACGTTTCGGGGGTGTGGCTGTCCAACCCCAGGATGAAGCAACCATTGACGGCGATTCCCCGGGATTGAATTTTATCGATGGCTTCCAGGTAACGGTGAAAGTGGCGATGCTTCCAGTTATAAGGGTCCATTCCCTTCAGCCCGGCGGCATCGGGACTTTCCAGTCCGATTAAAATCTGCCGGCAGCCGCTGGCGGCCAGCAGGTCCAGCAGTTCATCGTCCTCCGCCACCGAGATATCGGTTTCCGTAAACCAGTGGATGCCCAAGGGTATAATCGCTCTCAAAAATTGCCGGCCCCACTTTTTGTTGACGAACGTATTATCGTCGGCCAATTCAAAGAACGGGTTATTCGTCACCTGCAATGCGGCGCGTATTTCCTCTACCACGCGTTTCACCGGTTTCTGCTGAAAGCGGGAAGTGATGCGCAGGCTGGCCGCGCAGAATTCACAATGGAGCGGGCATCCGCGCGATGTCTGGATGGTGATGCGGTTATAAGGCCGATCCTTTAACAGGTCGAATCGCGGGGTGGCATAATGAGGCGTTTCAAACACCTGGTTTTGCAGGCCCATATAAACCGGGCGCAAAAGTCCGTTTCGAAAATCACGCATCAGCCGGGGCCACGCCCCTTCCGCCCCGTACAGAACGATTGCGTCCGCGTGTTGGGCCGCCTCGTCAGGCATGAGGGAAACGTGCAGACCCCCCAGCACCACCGGTATCCCGGCGGCGCGATAGCGGTCGGCCAACTCATAAGCTTCATCCATTTGTGCGGTGAAGGAGGAAATCGCCACCAGATCAAACGCTTCCAGTTCGCTCTCGGCAGGCAGATCGGAAATTTCACGATAAGCCACCTCAATGTCCGGCGGGGTCAGCCCGGCGACCGTCAGCAATCCCAGGCTGGGCAGGGTGGCGATGACTTTTCCCCGATGGACGAATTGCGGCAGGCTCACGCCCAATTCCGCAAGTTCCGGCGTGCGGACCCGCACACCGCTCATGGCGATCAATCCGATTCTCATGACGCTTTCTCCGTTAATTGTTGGTGGATGCCATCGGTCAACTGGCGAAGCGTGTTCAGTTGCGACAGGCGATGATCGGGAAAATAAACATCAAACCGTTCCTCCACCGCTACCATGAGTTCCAGGGTTTCCAGACTGTCTAGCTCCAGCGCTTCCATCAGCGGTTCGTCCGGCCGCAATCGGGCGGTGTCCCTGTGCAGTGCCTCGG
>CBDVDB010000181.1:0-4763 GCA_965372625.1 uncultured Nitrospinaceae bacterium | reverse complement strand
AGCGTATAAAAAAGAACAGGAAATCCGCGGTAACGGCGACGCCCGCGCCACTAAAATTTACGCAGACGCGTTCAACAAGGACCGCGAGTTTTACGCGTTCATGCGGTCGATGGAGGCGTACAAAAATTCCCTGAAAACCGACACCACCATTATTCTTTCGGAAAAATCCGATTTCCTGAAATACCTGAATAAATCCCGGTAAACCAGGGTCATTCCACCGTTATGATCCCGACCCCCAGCCTCATTCTATCCCTATGAATATTCTCATTGTCGGCGCCGGCATTGTAGGGTTCAACCTGGCGCAGGAACTGTCGCACGAAGGCCACGACATTTCGATCATCGACGCCGATGCCGGAAAAATCCAGCGCATCTCCGAAAAACTGGACGTACTCGCCGTCCGCGGCAATGGCTGTCTGCCCAGCATCCTCATCCAGGCGCGCATCCGCGACGCCGAAATGATCATCGCTGTCACCGACAAGGACGAGATCAACCTGATGGTCTGCTTTCTGGCCCAGAAGTTTGAAGTGAAAGAACGCTTCGCCCGCCTGCGCAGTATGGAATTGACCGGCGAAAACCAGGTGTTCAAGCCCCAGGAACTGTTCGTCGACCATGCCATCAACCCGGCCGAAATCATCATCGATTCGATCATCAAAATCATCAAAACCCCCGGCGCGGTCAACGTCGCCGAATTCGCCGACGGCCAGATTTTTTTCCGGGGATTCGACGTGCCGGAGGACGCGCCGCTGGCCGGTAAATCCATCGAGGAAATCCGCGAAGTGTGCGAACTCAACGCCTTTCTCGTCGTGGCGATCGTGCGCGAAGGCAAATTGATCATCCCGAAATACGAAAACCGGATCCTGGCGGGTGACAAAATTTATGTGCTGGTCGACCACGATTTTCTGCCGCTGGTACTGCCGATGCTCAACCGGCAGGCGGACGAAATCCAGAAAATCATTATCTACGGAGCCGGCCGGGTGGCGGTTAACCTGGCCCGGGAGTTGGATAAATTCATCAGCGACGTTTCCATCATCGAACCTTCGCTGGAAAAAGCCAACGAAGCGGCGGACGCTCTGGAGAACACCGTCATCCTCCACGGCAGCGGCACCGATCCGGACCTGTTCAACGACATCAATATGAAGGATGCGGACATGTTTCTCGCCCTGTCCAATAATGACGAAATGAACATCCTTTCGGCCTTGCTGGCCAAGAAGCACGGCGCCAAGCGGGCCGTGGTCATCACCAACGATCCGGATTATCTGCCCATCCTGGATTCCATCGGAATGGATATCACCATCAACCCCCGGCTGATCACGGTTTCGGAAATTCTGAAACATTTACGTAAGGGGCAGGTGGTCAACCTGTACAAACTGGTCGAAGGCGAAGCCGAAGTGCTGGAAATCGTAACCACTGCTGAAAGCGCGGCGGTCGGCAAGCGCATCAATCAACTGAATATGCCGGAGCAATCCATCATCGGCGCCATTCTGAGAGAAGACGGTGAAATGGTGGTGCCGCGCGGGGCTACCGATATCCTGAAGGGGGATACCGTCATTGTCGTGACCCTGCCGGACTGTATCGGCAAAATCGAAAAAATATTCGGTAAAAAATCCTCGTTCCTTTCCTGATGAACCTTAAAGCGATATTCAATGTCGTCGGCATCCTGCTGATTCTGCTTTCGGGAATCCTGCTCGTCCCGCTGGCGGTCTCACTTTTTTATGCCGACCCGGCGCTGGCCGATCACAAAACTCCGCTGGCCGCCTTTCTCACCGCCTGTATCGGCTCGGGCGTCAGCGGGTTGCTCCTCTGGAAACTGCTGCCGTCCGGTATCGAGAAGTTGCGGGAACGTGAAGGGTTCGTCATCGTGGGCGTCGCCTGGATCATCATCACCTTTTTCGGCGCCCTGCCGTTTTATCTGACGGGCATCTGCCCGGAATTCGTCGACGCCTATTTCGAAAGCATGAGCGGCTTCACCACCACCGGCGCCTCGATCCTGACCAACATCGACACGCTACCCCACGGCATCCTGCTATGGCGCAACCTGATGCAATGGTTGGGAGGCATGGGAATCATCATCCTGTCGCTGGCGATCTTCCCGGCGCTGGGGATCGGCAGTTTCCAGCTGTTCAAAGCCGAGATACCGGGCGGCGCGACGGTGGAGCGCATGAAACCGCGCCTCGCGGAAACCGCGAAGGTGTTATGGAAAACCTATCTGGTGCTGACTCTGGCGGAGATCGTTCTGCTGAAGGCGGGCGGCATGGGCCTGTTTGACGCGGTCTGCCACACCTTCTCCACCATGGCCACGGGAGGGTTTTCCCCGCACCAGGCCAGTGTCGGGCACTTCAACAACCTCTATTTTGAAACCGTCATCATGCTGTTCATGTTTCTGGGAGGGATAAACTTCGCGCTTCATTACCACCTCATCCAGGGGAATTTTAAAGTCGTTTTTCAAAATCCGGAATTGCGTTTTTACATTTCCATGATCGTCATCGCGGTAGCCATAACCACCCTCGGCTTGTGGCACGCTTCCGGGGACCCTCTGGAGCACGCCTTCCGGCGTGCGGCATTTAATGTCGTTTCGATCAATACCACCACCGGTTATACCACCGACGACTTCAACCTGTGGCCCGATTATCTGAGGATTCTGATTGTGGTGATCATGATGGTCGGGGGCTGTTCCGGCTCCACCAGCGGCTCTTTTAAGGTCATCCGCGTTATCATTCTGCTCAAAGTCATTTCCCGCGAACTGCAGAAACTGGTTCATCCCCGTGCCGTGGTCCGCATCAAGGTAGGCAAAAAACCGTTGCCGCCGGATTACGTGATGAACGTCGTGGCCTTGTCGGGAATGTTTTTGGGCTTGGCCGTGGCGGGTTTCATCGCGCTGACCGCCATGGGAGTCGATCTGACCACCGCCCTCAGCGCTTCCATCGCCTGCCTGTTCAATATCGGCCCCGGCATGGGGCATGTCGGCCCTGCCGCCGATTATGCGGGCCTGCCTGAAGCAGGCAAATGGATCATGATTTTATGGATGTTAATGGGCCGCCTCGAAATTTTCGGCATCCTCCTCCTGTTCCTGCCCATGACCTGGCGGAAATGATCTGAACAGACCGATGCGCTGAAGGGAAAAGCCACTATTTCATTGATTTTGACCCCTCAATTGATTAGTATTCTCCTGTTTCCTGTCAGGAGAATAATCGGATGAGCGACCGCACCTCGATGCGATTATTCGTTTTCCCAACGAATGGATTGATTTTTTCAATTCCTCAAACAAAACCAAAAGTATTTTTTTAAACAATCTGGATTCCCCGAGACCGGGGAGACTTTAATGATAAGGATTTGCCGGTAATGAATTCGAAACCCAATCCCCTTAAAATCACGGAAGTGGTTTTAAGAGACGCTCATCAGTCGCTGTTGGCCACCCGCATGAAAACGGAGGACATGCTTCCGATTGCGGAGAAGCTCGATGCCATCGGCTTCTTCTCGCTTGAGATGTGGGGCGGAGCCACGTTTGACACCTGTATCCGCTTTTTGAACGAAGACCCGTGGGAGCGGGTCCGGCTACTCAAAAAGAAAATGCCCAAAACCCCGTTCCAGATGCTGCTGCGGGGGCAGAACTGCGTCGGCTACCGGCATTACGCCGACGATATTGTCGAGCGCTTCGTCAAGCAATCCAGTGAAGTGGGGATCGATATTTTCCGCATCTTCGACGCCCTTAACGATCTGCGCAATATTGAGGTGGCGGTCAAAACCGCCAAGAAATGCGGCGGCACGGTGGAAGGCTGCATCAGTTACACCGTCAGCCCGGTGCACAGCATCGATATGTACCTCAAGATGGCCAAGGACCTGGTGAACGTAGGCGCGGATATTCTGTGCATCAAGGACATGGCGGGACTCTTGACCCCGCAGGCGACCACTCACCTGATCCGCGAACTCAAAAAATCCATTAAGATTCCGGTTCATCTGCACACCCATTCCACCACCGGACTGGCCGGCATGAATATCCAGTGCGCCATCGACCAGGGAGTCGACATGGTCGACACCGCGATTTCAACCCTGTCCATGGGCACTTCGCACTACGCCACCGAATGCGTGGTGGCCTCCCTGCAGGGAGGGCCCCGGGACACGGGACTGGACATGCACGCGCTGGAGGAAATCGCCGATTATTTCAAGGAAGTGCGAAAACATTACGCTCAATTCGAAAGCAATTTCGTCGGCGTGGACCTCAAGATTCTCGAATCGCAGATACCCGGCGGCATGATCTCCAACATGGAAAATCAACTGCGCGAACAAAACGCGCTCGACAAACTCGAAGAAGTCCTCAAGGAAGTGCCCCGGGTACGCAAAGAACTGGGCTATCCGCCGCTGGTGACGCCTACCAGCCAGATCGTCGGCTCACAGGCGACGTTGAACGTGCTGACCGGCGAACGCTATAAAATCATCACCAAGGAAACGCGCGAATGCTTGTTGGGCAAATACGGAAAACTGCCGGGGGAAGTCGATCCGGCACTGCTGGAGAAAGTGGCAAAAGACCAGAAAGTTATCGACTGCCGTCCCGCCGATCTATTGGTACCGGAATGGGATACCGTCGTTACAGAAGTTGGAGACGAAGCCAAGACGGATGAAGACCGGCTGACCTACGCCATGTTTCCGAAAGTGGCGTTGAAATTTTTTAAAACGCGCGGCCAGCCGTTGGTTGAACCGGCGCCGGCTCCCGCTGCGGCTCCCGCTGCGGCTCCCGCTGCGGCTCCCGCTGCGGCTCCCGTCGCGGC
>CBDVDB010000180.1:0-4771 GCA_965372625.1 uncultured Nitrospinaceae bacterium | reverse complement strand
GGAGGCACTGGAGTTTTCCCACCCAATCGGGAAGCTGGGCGAGCTGATCGGTGTCGATGTGTAAGGCTTCAAGGTTTTCGAGATTGCGGATACTCTCCGGCAGGGCGGTGATGGGTGTGGCAGACAGTTGGAGGCTCCTCAGACTTCGCAGATTTCCGATACTGTCCGGCAGGGTGGTCAAAAGAGGGTTGAATCCCAGGTAAAGCTTCTGCAGGTTCGCCAGTTGCCCGAAACTGTCCGGCAGGGTGGTCAGATGAGGGTTGCTTCCCAGGGACAGTTCCTTCAGGTTCACCAGTTGCCCGAAACTGTCCGGCAGGGTGGTCAGTTGATTGCCCAGCAGGCTGAGATCATCCAAAGCCGCCAGTCGCCCGAAACTCTTCGGCAGAGTGGTTAACGGATTGGCATTCAATGTGAGTTTCGCCAGCCGGTTGAGTTTTCCTATTTCGTCCGGTAAAGAGGTCAGTCGATTACCGTTCAGGTCCAGCGTATTGAGGGTCGCCAGTTCTCCGAAACTTTCCGGCAGGGTGGTCAGTTGATTGCTATTCAGGTGAAGGGTGCTCAAGTTCCACATATTTCCGAAACTCTCCGGCAGGGTGGTCAGTTGATTGTTATCCAGGTGCAGGGTCTTCAAGTGCCACATATTTCCGAAACTCTCCGGCAGGGTGGCCAGTTGGTTGCCATGCAGGCTGAGATCACCCAAAGCCACCAGTTGTCCGATACTCTCCGGCAGGGTGGCCAGTTGGTTACCGTTCAGGTCCAGTTGATGGAGGTTCACCAGTTGTCCGATACTCTCCGGCAGGGCGGTCAGTTGGCTGCCGTTCAGGTCCAGTTGCTGAAGGTTCACCAGTTGCCCGAAACTGTCCGGCAGGGCGGTCAGCTTGCGGTTGCTGCTCAGGGAAAGCTTCTTCAGGTTAACCAGTCGTCCGATCCAGTCCGGCAGGGCGGTCAGGGGGCTGTTGCTCAAATCCAGCAACTCAAGATTCACCAGTTGCCCGATACTCTCCGGCAGGGTGGTCAGTTGGTTGCCGTTCAGGTTTAAGGCCTGCAAACCCCGGAGTTCTAAAGCGTCCACCGGCAATTCCGTCAACCCCATATATGAAAGATCGAGGGATGCGGAATATTCCGCGCGGGCCTTCTCAATCCGCCGGCGAACCTCTTCTGCGAATTTGCTCATAATTTTTTCTCAAAAATGCCATCCCCGGCACGAGGACGATGAAAACACCAAACAATATCTCGCCAACATCAGATTCAGTATAAAGGGTGAGGAATGATCTGGAAAAATTTCATCCTTCGACAGGCTCAGGATGACAGGCGCATCGCCGGAAATAAAAAACCCCCTCCCTTTGTAAAAGGGAGGGGTTGATCAGGTCCAGCGTCACGCGGGTTAAATCTTCTGGTAAATTTCGGCGCCCTTGTCTTTGAAGGTCTGGGACATTTCGGCCATGCCTTTATCGAGCGCCTGCTTCTCATCGACGCCCAGCTTGGCGGCATAATCGCGCACGTCCTGGGTGATCTTCATCGAGCAGAACTGCGGCCCGCACATGGAACAGAAATGCGCCACCTTGGCGCCTTCCGCCGGTAACGTCGCGTCGTGAAACTTGAGCGCGGTCTCCGGATCGAGTGACAGGTTGAACTGGTCCTCCCACCGGAACTCGAAACGCGCCTTGCTGAGCGCATCGTCACGCACCCGCGCGCCGGGATGGCCCTTGGCGAGGTCCGCCGCGTGGGCGGCGATCTTGTAGGTGATGACTCCCTGCTTGACGTCTTCCCGGTCCGGCAGTCCCAGATGTTCTTTCGGGGTGACGTAGCACAGCATGGCGCATCCGTACCAGCCGATCATGGCGGCGCCGATGCCGCTGGTGAAATGATCGTAACCGGGCGCGATGTCGGTGGTCAGCGGCCCCAATGTATAGAACGGCGCTTCGTCGCATTCCTGCAATTGCTTCTCCATGTTTTCCTTGATCATGTGCATCGGCACATGACCCGGCCCTTCGATCATGGTCTGCACGTCGTGCTTCATGGCGATCTTGGTCAACTCGCCCAGCGTTTCCAGCTCGGCGAACTGCGCTTCGTCGTTGGCGTCGGCCAAGGATCCCGGACGCAATCCGTCGCCCAGCGAGAAGCTGATGTCGTAGGCTTTCATGATCTCGCAGATGTCCTCGAAGTGCGTGTAGAGAAAATTCTCCTGATGATGCGCGAGGCACCACTTGGCGAGGATGGCCCCGCCGCGCGAGACGATGCCGGTCATGCGTTTCGCCGTCATCGGCACGTAGCGCAGCAGCACGCCGGCATGGATGGTGAAATAGTCGACGCCCTGCTCGGCCTGTTCGATCAGCGTGTCGCGGAAGATTTCCCAGGTCAACTCCTCCGGTTTGCCATCGACTTTTTCGAGCGCCTGATAAATAGGAACGGTGCCGATGGGCACGGCGGAGTTGCGGATGATCCATTCGCGCGTTTCGTGAATGTTCTTGCCGGTGGACAGGTCCATGACCGTGTCCGATCCCCAGCGCGTCGCCCACACCATTTTTTCGACTTCCTCCTCGATGGACGAAGTGATCGCCGAGTTGCCGATGTTGGCGTTGATCTTGACCAGGAAGTTTCTGCCGATAATCATCGGTTCCGTTTCCGGGTGGTTGATGTTGGCGGGGATGATGGCGCGTCCGCGCGCTATTTCATCGCGCACGAATTCCGGGGTGATTTCGTTCGGTAAATCAGCGCCGAAGGAGTTGCCTTTCAATCGCGCTTCCCGCTCCACGTTTTCGGACAACTGCAATCGTTTCTGATTTTCGCGGATGGCGATGTATTCCATCTCCGGGGTGATGATGCCCTGCCGCGCGTAATGCAGTTGCGAAATGTTGCTGCCCGCTTTCGCGCGGTAAATGGTCCGGCCGGAGCGGTTGAAGCGTTCGATGTCCGCCATCTGGTTTGCACTGTGGTAACCGTTGTCCTCCGGGCGTTCGGTGCGGCCGGCGCAGGCCTCGACATCGCCGCGGGACAGAATCCATTGACGGCGGATCGGCGTCAGCCCCTGGCGGATGTCGATCTCCACTTCCGGGTCGGTGTAGGGACCGGAGGTGTCGTACACCCGCACCGGTGGGTTCTCCTCCTCAGTGGGTTCGCGGTCGGCCGAGTTCTGGGTAATCGTGGGAGCCAGCTTGATTTCGCGGAACGGCACCCGGATGTCCGGATGGATTTCTCCGCCAACATAGATCTTTTTCGAGTTGGGGGAAATCGGGTCGCGGGTGAGTTCGATTGTATGTTCAGAGGACGACCCTGCAGGCCGTTTCGGTAAATTCATTGAATTTCTCCAGTTAAGGCTTTTATATATTTCGACGATTCGTGTTCGATATCAGGACTATTCCAAATTCCCCGGATCAGGGCGACCCCGAAGGCGCCGTGTTTCCGGACGGTGGCAATACGGGACAGATCGATTCCCCCGAGCGCCAGCACCGGGATATCCAGGCCAGCGCATACCTGTTGCAGTTTTTCGAGTCCCTGGGGAAAACCGTATTGTTGTTTCGAAGGCGTGTCGTACACCGGACTGAAGGTGACGAAATCCGCCCCCTGATGCTGTGCGCGCATGGCGCCTTGCAGAGAGTGTGCCGATTTTCCAATTAACAAATGTGGAAACTGTTTACGAACTTTTCGGACTGCGGCGCTGGATTCGGTCAGGTGCACGCCGTCGGCGCCGAGGTCGTCAGCCAATTCGGCATGGTGGTTAATGATCAACAGCGCATTGTATTTCCGGGTCAGTTGCAAAACCTCCCTGGCCAGAGAGCGCAGTTCATCTTCCGGCAGATTTTTCTCGCGTAACTGGATGGCCCGCACGCCGCCTTTCAGCGCGGCTTCGATGCCCGACAGAAATTGATTTTCCGGCAGCAACGACCGGTCGGTGATCAGGACCACCCGGAGCGCGTCACGAAATTGCCGGGGTTGAATGGCGGATGTGTCGGATGTCATTTCCAGTAGGGGTTCGGTCATGGGGCAAAACCGGTCTGCTTACGGTTTAAATATCGATGAGGCCGTCAATCGGACTGCTGGCCGTGGCATAGAGTTTTCTGGGAATACGTCCCGCCTCGAACGCAATGCGTCCGCTTTGTACCGCGAGTTTCATAGCCTGCGCCATTTTCAGCGGATCTTTCGCGCCGGCGATGGCGGTGTTCATGAGTAATCCGGCGACGCCCAGTTCCATGGCGCGGCTGGCGTCGGAGGCGGTGCCCACTCCGGCGTCGATGATGACCGGCACGCTGACGGCTTCCAAAATCAATATAATGTTGTACGGGTTGCGGATGCCGAGCCCCGATCCGATCGGCGCGGCCAGCGGCATGACGGCGGCACAGCCCATATCTTCCAGTTTTTTGCACAGCACGACATCATCGATGCAGTACGGGAGCACATGAAAGCCGTCTTTAACCAGTAACCTGGAGGCTTCCAGCGTCGCTTCGTTGTCCGGGAACAGGGTTTTCTCGTCGCCGATTACTTCGACCTTGATGAAGTTGCCGAGCCCCGCCTCGCGCGCCAGCTCCGCCGTCATCACCGTTTCCTTGACGCTGTAGCACCCGGCGGTGTTGGGCAGGAGCGTGTATTTTTTGGCATCGATATAGTTGAGAATCGATTCCTTGGTTTTGTCGAGTTCGATGCGGCGGACGGCCACCGTCACCATTTCGGCGCCGGAAATTTCCAGCGCCTGGCGGTTCTCATCGAAGGAGGCGTATTTACCCGTGCCGACGATCAGCCGGGAATTGAACGTCTTGCCGGCGATAGTCAATTT
>CBDVDB010000179.1:0-4812 GCA_965372625.1 uncultured Nitrospinaceae bacterium | reverse complement strand
GCAAGAATACGGTCCGTGAGGGGATTTGTCAATTGCATTGAAATAGTTGAGCTTGTACAATTAGAAGATGGGCTCACATTCGATTCGAAAACTATTCCTGCTTATTCTGCTGGGCGCGGCGCTGGGCTTGGCGCCGTCATCGGGTTACGCCGACGAATATGACGCCGACCCGGCCCTCGAGCAGTTTCAGAAAGCGGTCGATTCGGTGATTGCGCAGTCCTGCCCGAAAGGATTGCGCGTGGGCGCCAAGTTTTATTCGCTGGACCGCCAGCAGGTCATCTATGCCCGCAACAGCGACACCCTGCTCACGCCCGCCTCCAACATGAAAATATTCACCTCCGCCATGGCGCTCAAAAAGGTGGGGCCGGATTACCGGTTTCATACCCGCTTGTACTCCAACGGTAAAATTCAGGGCACCGTGCTCAAGGGCGATCTGTACATCAAGGGCTTCGGCGACCCCAGTCTGGTGACGGAGCAGATGTGGATTCTGGTGAACGAGTTGAAGAACCTGCCGATTACCAAAGTCGAGGGCAACATTATCGCCGACAACAGTTACTTCGACGGGCAAGGGAAACTGAAAACCTGGAAATCCTACCGGGGTTCCGAAGCGTACCTGGCGCCGACCGGGGCGTTGTCGTTCAACTTCAATACGGTGACGGTGTATGTGGAAGCGGGCAAAAATAAGGGGGATAAGGCGCGGGTGGTGGTGGACCCGGATATCGATTATTTCCATATTCGTAATAGAGCGGTGACCACCAAGAACTGGCGCAGCCGGCGAAAATTGATCGTCACCCGCCTGGGACGCAAAGATCATGACGAGATCATCGTCAAGGGGCGGTTGCCCCGGAACGTGGCCCGCAAGAAATTTTATCTGAACGTCACCGATCCCCAGTGGTACACGGCGCTGGCCTTCAAGCGGTTTCTCAACCAGGCCGGGGTGCAGGTGACGGGCAAGGTGAAACGGGGCCTGGTTCCCCAGTATTCCAAAGTACTGGTGGATCACAAGTCCCCTCCGCTGGCGGAAATTCTGCGCGGTCTCAACAAATTCAGCAATAACTTCATCGCCGAGCAAATTCTGAAAACCCTGGCGGCGCAATTTATCGGCGAGCCGGGCACCACGGAAAATGGCATCCTGTTAATGCAGGACTACATGCAGGAGCTGGGTTTCACCCCCGATCAGTACCGCATGGTCGACGGTTCCGGCCTGTCCAAGACCAACCTGGTCACTCCCGATCAGGTGGTGGCCCTGCTGGAAGACGCACATGACGACCTCAGTATTTTTCCCGAGTTCATTTCCGCGCTGGGGGTGATGGGCCTTGACGGCAGTGTGATCGACCGCATGCACAACAGCAAGGAGGCTCAGAAGATCCGCGTGAAAACCGGGACGCTGAATCATGTCAGCGCGTTGTCCGGATATTATCAATCGCTGGAGGGCGAGCGGTTCGCGTTTTCCATTTTGCTGAACGATGTGAAATGTTCCAATGGCAAGGCGATAGAACTGCAGGATAAGATTATGGAGATTGCTTTGAAATTTCAGCGGGAGGAAAACGCTGAAGAGGAGGAACCCCAGATTCAGTATGGCGGGGGAATTTTAAAGCAGTATTAGTCTCTGAAGATTTTCTGATTTTCTTTCCGGTCTTCCTCGAGTAATTTTTTCCAGTCGCGTTTGATGCGCGGCGCGTCCTGAAACTCCTGAAAAATACCACGGGCCAACTCCAACCGGTCCACCCCTTCCGGCGCGACCTGAATATCCAATTGCCCCAGCGCCAAATCAAAATCGCGGTCCATCAGGGATTCGGGATCCATATCGTATTCCTTCAGGGCTTGCTTGATCATCCCCGGTTCGGCGCGAAAGCGGTTCGCCACTTCGTTGATGTTGGCGGTGCGGTATCCCTTGTCTTTGGTGATGCCCAAGTGGTAGGCGCAGAACAACTCGAACGGATCGATGTTCCCGACTTTTTTACCACTCTCGCGCGGCGCCGCCTCTCGATTGGAATGGGACGTTGGTTTCCCGGCAGAACTGTGGGTGGATCGGGAATGCGGATTATTGCGTGAATTACTCCGATCGTTTTTCCCGAACCGGTTTTTCCCGTTCCCGGGTTTATTTTTCCCTCGTGACCGCGGGTTCGCGCCGTTTTCGGTTTTCCGCCCCTTAGAGTTCCGGTTGTTTCTGGTGGCGGTGGGCATATGGGAGCTCAAGGTGGAGGTGTCAGAAGCCCACGCCTGCGCAATTTCGTTGCGGCTTTTCCCTCGCGAGGAGGAGTTGCGCTGGCCGTTGCCCGAGCCTTGTTGCCCACTGCGTTTATCATTGGAAGCCGTTTTGCGCTGGCCGTTACCGCCCCGGCGGTTGTTTGGATTGCCGGGTCTGCGGCTCTTTTGGCCCCGGCGCTGCGAAGAGTTGGATTGATCTGAATTTCTCAAGATGGTGTTCCTTTATAAAAAATGTTGCGGCCGCTCAAGCGGTCAAAGCCTGCAATTCGCCGACCAGGTCCCCGAATTTTTCCAACGCGGTTTCGATCGGTTGGGGAGAGCTCATGTCCACTCCCGCGCCTTTCAATAAATCGATGGGGTATTGGGAACCGCCCGACTTCAAAAAGTTGAGGTAATCGTTGAGTTCCTTTGCGCCGCCGTTCAGGACTCTGTCGGACAGCGCATAGGCGGCGGAAATGCCGGTGGCGTATTTGTAAACGTAAAACCCGAAATAAAAATGCGGGATGCGGAAACACTCCAGTGACAGGCAGGGGTCCAGCGTCACGCCCTCGCCGAAATAAACAGCCAGCAGTTTGTTGTAAATTTCCTGGAACGCTTCAACCGTCATGGGTTGCCCCGCTTCGGCGGCTTGATAGATTTGATGTTCGAACTCAGCGAACATGGTCTGCCGGTACAGCGTGCCGCGAAAATTATCGATCTCCCGGCAGATCAGGTAGATGCGCATATCGCGGCTGATGTCCTGGCTTAAAAAATAACGCGTCAGCAATGCCTCATTGAACGTGGAGGCGACCTCGGCGACGAAGATGGTGTAATCCGCGTAAATGTACGGCTGATTTTTGATGGAAAAGTACGAGTGCATGGAATGCCCGGCTTCGTGCGCGAGAGTGTAGACGCTGTTGATGTTGTCATCCAGGTAGTTCATCAGGATGAACGGATTGGAATCGTAACAGCCGGAGGAGTACGCCCCACTGCGCTTGCCCTTGTTCTCATAACGGTCCACCCAGCGCGCGTCGAGCAATCCCTTTTTCATGATGCCGGCGTAATCGCTTCCCAGAGGAGCGAGCGCTTCGCTGATTTTTTCCACCGCCTCGTCGTAAGGCATGTTCCATGCCAGGTTCTTCACCAGCGGCACGCTCGTGTCGTACACGTGCAATTCGTCCAGCTTCAGCATCCGTTTGCGAATCTCGAAATATTGATAGAGCGGGTCGAGATGATCGTGAACGGTGGCGATCAGATTATCGTACACCTCTGCCGGAATGTTTTCGGTGAACAGGTTCATGGCGCGGACGGATGGATAATTTCTCGCCTGCGCGTAAAAAATATCTTTTTTGATGCTGGCAGACAGCAGAGTCGAATAAGTAAACTTGTGATCCTCGTAAGCCTGGTAAAAGGTTTCGAAGGTTTCCCGCCGGACCCGCCGGTCGTACTTTTGCAGCAGGCTGGGCAGGTTGCCCTGGGTGATGGCGATCTCCCGGTTCTGTTCGTCTTTCACCGTGCCCAGTTTGAGATCGGCGTTGTCCAGCATGCCGAACGCATTTTGCGGGGCGCGCGCGATTTCCGAGGATGCCGCCAGCAGGGCTTCTTCTTTTTTCGACAACGTGTGCCGGCGGAAACGCAACTGCCGCTCCAGATATAACTTATAGAGCTCCAGTTCCGGATGATCGAGAAACCCCTGCATCGCCGCTTCCGGGATGTCCATGATCTCGGCATTGATGAAGCTGCGCGCCTGTTGATATTGCGTCAGCAGGCGGGTGACCTTTTCATAGTTGCCCTGATGATGGTTGTGGGTTTTGTCTTCATCATTTCTGAGATGGGCGAAGGTGTACACTTTCTCCAGCGTCCGGGAAAACTGCATGTCGAATTCCAGGCAGGCCTTGAGTTGGCCGGCGGATTCTCCCAGCGTTCCCTGATACGACGCGTACTGCTCCATCCGCGATTCCAGGGATTGGAAATCCGCCCGCCAGGTTTCGCCTGAAGCGTACAGGTCATCCAAATCCCACGTGTCGTCCGCCGGGATGGAGTCTCGGGTTATGAGTTCTAAGGTTGCTTCCATCTATAAAAATACTACCCAGTGATTGGGAGATCGGTCTCAACCAACTTCAAAGAAAGGGGTCAGGCCAGTGCCTGCTCGATGGTTTTTAAATGCGCTTGAAGTTTGGTTTGCTTTTCCGACAGGTCCTTATGTCTCTGCCTGTCCTTCTCGATGACTTCCGGAGGCGCCTTGTCAACGAAATTGGGGTTGGAAAGCTTCTTACTTAAAAATATGATCTCTTTTTCGATTTTTTTCAACTCTTTTTCGACACGCTTTTTCTCCTCTCCGAAATCCATCAAGCCTTCCAGGGGCACGATCACTTCCATACCGCTCAAAATCGAGGAGGCCGCGACCTTGGGTTTGACCACCGAGGGGCCGATCTCCAGGTCTTCCAGCCGCGCCATCTCCATGACGTAATGCGCTGAAGTACCGAGGATTCGCTCCTTTTCCGGGTCGCCGGTTTTGACCCGAAGAGGGATTTTGAGGCCGGGTTTCAGGTTCATCTCGCCGCGGATATTGCGGGTGGCGCTAATGATTTCCATCACTAATTGTAAATGTGATTCTGCTTC
>CBDVDB010000178.1:0-4840 GCA_965372625.1 uncultured Nitrospinaceae bacterium | reverse complement strand
GGCTGGACTACCAGGTGATCCGGAAAATCATCCGGAAAGGGTCCAGTGAAAAGTTGACCGTCCAGGATTCTATCAAGAGTGCGAGAATCGATAACCTGACGGTGTACATCTCCAACCCGGTCATTTATTTCACTTCGAAGTATCCCCTGTTTTATTGTCTGGGGGTGGACTACCGGCGCAATTGCCGGAACATATGGATCGATGTCACCGAAGACGGTTTGAATGGTAATGAAACCTTATACACCCTGTCAAAACCCCAAATTCTGGTTCCTTAAGCGCCGGGTCCTGCCGGGTCTGCTGGCGCTCAGCCTGGCGCTCGGTTTTATGGGACCGGATGCCGGTGTCCTCTACGCGCACACCGACGACCCCGAAGGCCACGGCAAGCCATCGAGCAAAGCCATCGGCGCCACCGTGTACAAACATATGTGCACGTTCTGCCACGGGGAGAACGGCAACGGCGGCGGCAAGGCGATGGCTTACCTGTATCCGTGGCCGCGCGATTTCCGCAAGGGGGTGTTCAAGCACCGGTCCACGCCATCCGGCTCCCTGCCGCTCGACTCCGACATCACTCGAACCATCAGCAAGGGCATCAAGGGGACCGGCATGCCCGCCTGGGAATTTGCTTTGACGGAAGACGAAACCCGGGCGGTGGTGGAATATATCAAGAGTTTTTCGAAGCGGTTTGAAACCGAGAAACCTAAAAAGCCGATCGACCCCGGCCCCATCCCGTCGAGCACCCCGGAGGCCCTCCAAAACGGTCAGCAGATTTATAAAGAAATGAGATGTTCCCGTTGTCATGGCACCGATCTCAAAGGCGGCGGGCCGATGGCGGATAATCTATATGACATCTGGGATCACAAGGCCTTCGTCTATGACATCACCAACCCCAACATCAACAAGTTCGGCTATGAAAAGCGGGACCTGTATATGACCCTGTCCACCGGCATCGACGGTACCCCCATGAAAACCTACAGCCATTTGACCGATGCCGAGCGCTGGGACCTGGCGGCCTATGTTCACTCCAAAATTCAGATGGACCGGCTCCAGAAAGCCGAATTTGAAATCGACCTCCATTCCCAAAAAACCGATCAGAAAATCGAGGATGATCCGGTAAGCGCGTTCTGGAACGATATTCCCAGCCACGACGTGCAATTGATCACTCTCAATGCCCGCAAAAACCAGATCAACCGGGTCCGGTTTCAATCGGTGGTCAACGATCAGGAAATCGCCATTCGCGTGGTGTGGGACGATCCGGTCGCCAACCGGACCTCCAGCCGCCATCAGGATTTCAAGGACGCGGTGGCGCTGGAGTTCGCTTTGGGCGATGTGCTGCTGCACACCCACGGGCACAACGAGCCCTTCTTTGGCATGGGCAACCGCGCCAAGCCGGTCAATATCTGGCAGTGGCGGGCCGACTGGCAGACCGAGATCGAAACCAAAAAGGAACTGGAATACGCGACCAAGGGCATGGACATGGATGTCTTGATCTTCGGCGGGGAGGTCAACCCGGTCGAGGCCCTGAACCCCTTCCGCGATGTGCCCATCGAGGAATTGAACGCCGAGGGTTTCGGCACCCTGACCCCGCAACCCAAGACCAAACAGAATATTCTGGGTAAGGGAATCTGGAAAGACGGTCAGTGGCACGTGGTTTTTCGCCGGTCTTTAAAGTCTTTGAACAAGTGGGACGTTAAGTTTCAAAATAAACAACCGATCCTGATCGCCTTCGCGGTGTGGGATGGGGAGTATCAGGACCGCAATGGTAGAAAGATGGTTTCCATGTGGCAAAGGTTGAATTTACCTTGATCGAAACCCCGGTATGGGATATGTATACAATACACTGAGACTATTGTTTTCGCCGGTTACGGAGGACCATAGGGTTCCCGGCCGGTCGATCTGTTTATCAAGTTTTTTAAAGAGGTGTGTTTGATGTCTGAAGATCAGGTTAAAAAAGATGAAGAGCTTAAGGATAAGGCCCTCGAAGTGGCCCCGGATGAAGTCGAGGAAGAAGTCGAAGAAGAAGAAATAGAAGAGGATGCCCTCACCGAAGCGGAAATGGATGAGGTCGACGAAGTCGAGAGTGAGGAAGAGGAAGAAGAAAAGGAAACCGGCGCGGTCATGGTGATCGGGCAGGGGGACTTCTCCATGCGGGAATCCAACCGCGGTGCGGACGATCCCGGCGACAACACGCTTTGCGAACCGCAATACGTCTGCCGCTACGGCGAAATGCTGTTTGTATCCGACCGGGGCAATCATCGTGTGCTGGCCTGGAACCAGCTCCCCGAGGAGAACGGCGAGCCTTCCAGCATTGTGCTGGGGCAGGAAGATTTTTCGGACTGTCTGGAAAACCGGGGCATCACCACCACTCTCGACGAAATGACCTCCGGTCTGGGTGATGAAAACCTGGAAGGCTTCACCATCAGCAAGCCGGAGGAAGATACCATGTCAGCACCGGCGGGAGTTAGTGTGATTGATGGGAAACTCTATGTATCCGACAGCGGCAACCATCGCGTGCTCCGCTGGAACGGCCTGCCCTCCGATGACGGTGAAATTCCGGGCCTCGTTCTGGGACAAGACAACCTGGAATGCGGCGAGGCCAACCGGCGCGGTCTGGTCGGGTCCGGGTCCCTGTTTTTCCCCTTTGCCATCCGCTCCGGCAATGATCAGCATATCTTCGTGGCCGACAAGGACAACCACCGGGTTCTGATCTGGAACAAGATACCCTTCAACGACGGCTGGAACGCCGATGTCTGCCTGGGACAATTCGGCATGGACGAACGCGAGCCCAACCGCGGCGATTTCGATAACGTGACGCCGGAAACGCTGAGTTTCCCCACTTCCGCTTTTTATCATGAGGAGACCGGAAAAATTTTCGTAGTGGACCAGGGCAACAACCGCGTCCTGATCTGGAATAAACTGCCTTCCAACAACGGCGTTCCCGCCGACCTGGTACTGGGTCAAAAGGATTTCTACAGCCGCGAGGTCAACGGCGGACTGACCGCCAAACGGACGGATGCCGTCGGGATGTATTTCCCAACCGATGTGGTCTATGGACGCAAAGGGCTGTTCGTGTCCGATTCCGGCAACAACCGGGTGCTGGTCTGGAAGGAATTGCCCACCGAGAACGGCCAGCCTGCGGATCTGACGATCGGCCAAAGCAACTTCATCGGCCACATGTTCAACCGGGAGGGGGAGTGCAGCGAATACACTCTGAACGATCCATACGGAATGTTCCTCGATGAGGATCCGGAAGATGAAGAGGATATGGGTAAACTCTATATCTGCGACCGGGGGAATTCCCGAGTCCTCGTCTGGGATGAGTTGCCGGAGCCCAAGGACGGTCAGAAGCCGGAAGAGATCGATCATCCCAACATTGAAGATCCCGAATTGCTGATGGGCAGTGATGACGACTTCATGGACGACGAAGAGGAAGAAGACGAAGAAGCTACCAAAGAATTAGCTTAACCGGCGAAGCGCCGGCCAGCGTGACGCTGGACCCAAATTAATTTCATAAATATACTTTACGGTGGAACCCTGATTGCATTCAGGGTCCCACCGTTTTTTTGTGGTTTTTGTTTTGGTGTGGATTTGGCGCCACGGAGTCCACAGAGAAAACCTTGACAGAATAACAGGATAAGCAGGATTTACAGGATTCCAAAAATTTCCTCTCCCCTCAAGGGGAGAGGATTAAGGTGAGGGGTGGTTTGACTGGTTGAATGGGTAAAAAGCGAGGAAGAAAGCTATCATAACCTCCCCTGTTTCCCCTCCTTGGTAAGGAGGGGAAATATTGGGTCCAGCGTCACGCTGGTTACACGCAATAAGGCGGGATGCCTTCCGCCAGCCATTGTCCCGCTTGATCGCCTTTGAGGTTGTCCCGGTTTTTGCCGATACCCGCCTCGATCTTCAGGCGCGACGCCTCGAATTTTTCCTCTATGGTTTGCGGCGAATCCTCGAAAAGATTTCCAAATGTGGGCAGGCACTTCAGGTTGCCGACGTCACAACAGGGCGTCATGTTGCCGTTCTGCTGGACCGTCATGATTTCGATCGACCCTCGCGCCGCCACGCATTCCAGCAGATACGGGCTTTTCGAAAACGGATTGGAGGCCATCGCGCGCCGCCCCTGCTCGTCCATTCCGAACGCCGGCAGTAAATTGATCCCGAAAATAAAATCTCCCGACCGGGCGAACGGTCCGGTGTTCCCCATGTGCGTCGTGTAAATATTCTCGTCGCAGTTGGGATTGTTCTCCGCCAGATATTTAATTTTCTGGTGGATCTCGCCGAGCAGTGCAGTCACTTCCGGAAACTCCCGTTGCAATTCCCGGAAAAATTCCACCATCAGGCCCACCTGCATTGCCAGGTCGCTCACCGACTCGAACACGATGTTGACCATCAGCTTGTTCTGCAAATCGATGATCTGTTTGAGCAGAGGTTTCTGCCGCTCCTGCCACACCGTCGGATAAAGGGTGATGTCGATGCGCCCGCCGAGCTGCATGATCTCCACCAGCCGCTGCCAGCGTTTAGTCTCCTCCGAGTTGATGTCGAGATTGGTATGCAGGCAGACGTTGGGGGTGACGTTTTTGAAGATTTCAAATATTTCGACGATGTTGGGGTTTTGCGAGGCCTCGCCGCCGGTCAGGTTGATCTCGTCCTGCGCCAGCGTGTTCAGCACCTCCACCTTCCGGATTTTAACCGCCATCAATTGCGCCTGTCCGATGGTGAGGTGCCAGTCGGACTTCGGCATCTGCATCAGCGGTTCGTAGACGTGGCAGAAGGTGCACTCGTCCTTCAGGTACCGGCCGCAACTGACCTCGACAAAAATACTGAGCATAATAAATTTCCCAAT
>CBDVDB010000177.1:0-4861 GCA_965372625.1 uncultured Nitrospinaceae bacterium | reverse complement strand
TGGTCGAGCAGGTCCTTGCGTTTCTTTTCGTATTCCTGCGGGTCGATCAACTGATTCTCGTGCAGGTGCTTCAGGAATTTTAATTTTTCCTCCAATTCGGCCGGATCATTTTTCGGAGCGGCGGTCAGCGGAGGACTCGGTGCGGCAGGAGGCGGGGAAACGGCCGACGAGGGTGGAGGTGCGGGTGGTTTTACACCGGGAGTGGGGCGGTCTTTTTTCGGGCGGGCGATTTTTAGATTGGCCGGAGCGGGTAGATTGATTTTTGCCTCGATCCAGTTGGTCCATTGCCGGGTTCCCAGAAATTGGTCCGTCACGTGAGTTTTTTGTCCCTTCCCAGGCAGCATCCGCCAGGCGGCCCCGTACCGCGTCGTTGGGTTGCGCGTTAGCGTATGCTGGGTTCCCTGGATTTCGATGAACCGCCAATGCAGTTTTCCGTTACTGGCGAACAGTTCGCCTTGCGTGGTGCCCTCCCCGGATTCCACTTCAAAGCCGATGATGTGTTGAGGATCGGCGTGGGTGAGCGCCTTGGTCAGCAGGCGCTTCATTTTCTGGATGTCCTCTTTGGTGAAAACCGGACCGGGCTTGCTGAGCAGAGAGTTGTTTTCATACCGCAGGGCTACCAGATGAAAAACCATCTGGCGTTCTAAAATGCGTAACGGGTGTTGCAGGGTCAGCTCATTGACTTCCGATCCGGCTTGGGCTTTGTCGGTGTAGGTGAGGGTGAAATCCTCCGCGCTCAGCTTTTTGTTCGCCGATTGAGAGGTCGAACTGCATCCCGCGAAAGCCAGAAGAATCAGAATTGCCAGTGCGGGAACTGTTGCCTGGAGCCAGAGGGATTTTTTCTGCATCGATTGTTTCATGTGTGAATGATTATTCCTTCCGGGCCGCCAGCGAGGCATAGGCCGTTTCATTTTCGGGTTCGTCCACTTCCCGGTAGTCGATGACTTGCAGTCCGGGAAACGCTTGCGACAGTTCGTGATGCTCCAGCACCCATTCCCGTTTGAAGCCGCTGTATTTGAGATAATCCTCCGTGAAGGTTTCAAACAGCAGGATGCCGCCGCGTTTCAATCCTTTGTGGATGCCCTCGAACAGGTTGCGTTGGAGAAAATAAAAGCACAGGATCAAATCGTAAGAGTTTTCCTCGATTGGATAACTATCCAGATCGGCAATCCGGGTGCGAATCGTTAAATTATTTTCGCGAGCCAGCGACTCGGCGCGGGCCACGCCGACGTCTGAAATGTCGACCCCGAGGACATCATAACCCAACGAGGCGGCGAACAGGGAGTTCCTGCCCTCTCCCATGGCGAGGTCGAGGGCCTGGCCTTTTCCGGACAGAAGATCGGCATGGTCCACCAGCCAGCCGCAGGGCTCGCGGCCCGTCAGGCAGGCGCTGGACCCGTATTTGGCGTTCCATTTCTCCTTGTCTTTCAACGACATAAAAAATCCAGGGGACAGGGTTGAATCCCTCTTATAGCATTTCCCCCGAAATGTTGGCAAGCGGGGAATCGGGCCGGGCCACTTTTACGGAATTTGGGCCACCGGCAGTTTGATTTGACTTGGTCATCTGTTTTCAGTATATTACCGGGTTCGTTCCATGTTAAATCGTTGCAATGGCCGGGCCGCAAAACCTGCCCGCCGTTCTATTTTTCAGGAGTTTTGAATCGAAATGTTTGCTGTATTGAAAACCGGCGGGAAGCAGTACAAGGTATCCCAGGGCGATGTCATTCAGGTCGAAAAACTGGCAGGCAACGTCGGGGATGTAGTGACCCTCGATCAGGTATTGATGATCGGTGAAGACGAAAAAGTGGACGTGGGCTCTCCGATGCTTGAAGGAAGCCAGGTCACCGGGGAAATCATCGATCAGGCCAAGGGTAAGAAAATTATCGTATTCAAGAAGCACCGCCGGAAAAATTACCGCCGCAAGAACGGGCACCGGCAGTTCATCACGCATTTGAAAATCACGAAAATTTCGAAGAAGTAACAGGAGACGTCATGGCGCATAAAAAAGGACAAGGCAGTACGTCCAACGGAAGAGACAGCATCGGCAAACGCCTGGGCGTTAAACGGTACGGTGGACAAGCAGTGAAGGCCGGCGAAATTCTCGTCCGGCAACGCGGCACCTCGGTTCATCCGGGCGCGAACGTCGGTGTGGGTTCCGACTATACACTGTTCGCCAAAGTTCCCGGCGTGGTCAAGTTCGAGTGGATGACCCGCTCCAAGAAAAAAATCAGCATCTATCCCCCCAACTGATAACGCTCGCCGGTCGGCGGGCGCCCCATTCCCATGTTCGTCGATCAGGTCAAGATCACCGTTGAGGCCGGCAACGGCGGGGACGGCTGTTGCAGTTTCCGGCGTGAAAAATTCATTCCCAAAGGCGGACCCGATGGCGGTAACGGCGGCAAAGGCGGGGACGTCGTGTTCCGGGCCGTCGGCAACCTGACCACTCTCCTCGATTTAAGATACCAGCAACTGTACCGCGCCGAACACGGCAAGCCCGGTCACGGGCAACTCAAAACCGGCAAGAGTGGCCAGGATTGCGTTATCCCCGTGCCGGTAGGCACTATTGTGCGCGATCATGAAACCCGCGACGTGCTGGCGGATTTGACTGACGAGTATCAGGAATTCATCGTCGGACGGGGCGGACAGGGCGGTTTAGGCAACGAGCATTACAAATCGTCCACCAACCGCGCGCCGCGCCGGGCTGATCCGGGAGAGCCGGGCCAGCATCAGGTTTTATTCGTCGAACTCAAACTGCTGGCGGACGTCGCCATCATTGGTTTTCCCAATGCCGGAAAATCGACATTGATCTCGAAAATTTCCAACGCCAAACCCAAAATCGCCGATTACCCCTTTTCCACGCTGGTGCCCAATCTGGGACTGGTCAAGGTGGGCGACTATCAATCCTTCGTGGCGGCGGATATACCCGGATTGATCCAGGACGCGCACCAGGGCAAGGGACTGGGCACCCGGTTTCTGAAACATACCGAGCGCACCCGCCTGCTGGTGCACCTGCTGGATTTTTCCATGATGAGCGATCGCGACCCGATTTCCGATTACGAGATCATTCAGAACGAACTGAAACATTTCAGCGAAGAGTTGTACCGGAAACCGCAAATCCTGGTGGCGAACAAGATCGACCACCCGGAAGCGGAAGCGAAATTTGCGGAATACCGGGAACGGCTGGAAAAAATCAATCCCACCTTGCTGGCCTGCTCTTCGGTGACCGGACAAAGCATCAAGGAACTGGTCTATAAAATTCACGAAATGCTGGAGAAAAAAGAAGAGGAGTGAATGGAAATTGTCCCGGGTTGGCGGGTTACTGAATGGCGAAGTCGGTGAACTTGGTTTTTTTGACGCGGCCGTTCCGGAGGGACTTGTTCATGGCCGTTTGCAGGCGTTTTTGCAGTTTTTCTTTGACGTAAAGAATATCGTTGTAGAATTTTCGCTGGAGGAAGTCTTCCACGGTCCGATTCATGATTTCCTCGTAAACGGGCAGTGATTCGCGCACCATTTTCGCGCTTCGCGTGTCGCTCAACTGTATCTCCACGCTGAAGCTGAGTACGCGGATATCCGTCGGGTTGTAAGCGACGGGCATGATGGTGCTCAGGGTGACGGAGTTGCGGGAGAACGCCTGCAGGGCCGACTGATCGATCTTGGCGGTCTGGGTTTTTCCGGTGTCCCTCAGGATTTGCGATTCGGCCAGGTCTTTCAAAATTGTCTCTTCTTCCGGAGACTCTTTCAGGATTTCGGACGGTTCCGAAAGGACGGCGCTTCCCTTGTCACCCGGAGTGTCGATTGCGGGGGTTTTCTCCGGTTCCGTGGCTTCGGGCGAGGTCATTCCTTCAGGCGATTCTTCCAGCGGCACTTCGCGCGGGGTCAGGCCTTCCGGAACATCGGTCTGGGCCGTTTGCATTTCATTTAATTCCGAAGGAACGAAGGTTTGCAGGGTGAAATAGATACTGCCTGCGATCAACAGAAAAACCACCATAACTCCGCCGATGACCAGGTCTCCCCGCCGGCCGTGCGGAATGACGAAAGGACCGAGCTTTCGCTTGCGTCGCTGGTATTCAAAATCCTCACTTTCTTCGCCGTACTCATCGTAGGTTTCCTCATCGAATTCCGGCAGGTCCAGCGGTTGTTCGTCGTCCAGTTCCAAATCCACATCATCCACATTAAATTCATCTACCGCGGGGCCGGTTTTGGATCCTGCTTTTTTCCTGCCTGAGGGTTGGCCGATTTCTTCATCTTCCGGGAAGGCCTGAGACCAGAGTTCTTCATCCGTCAAAGCTTCGCTCTCCGGGGTTCCCTGAGCCACCGGCTCCGCCGCTTTCGCGGCTGGGGCTCCGGCAGGCGGAGGTTTCTCGGTTTCCTTTTCGAGTACTTGATCCCAGAAATCGCCCCCGAAAGATTCCTCTTTTTCCGCGGGAGCTTTTTGAACGGTCTCGGCGGCGGGTTGTCCTTCTTTCTTTTGATCGGGAAATAATTCGGACCAGAGTTCTTCGTCCCGGTATATTTCTTCCTCTTCCTCCGCGCTCTCGCCAAAAGCGGCTTCGGGTTCGCCAGAAGGTTCCGCCTGGGCGGATACCTCCGGCTCGCTGGGTTCCGCGGCGATTTCGAGTTCCGGTTCTATCTCCATTGCCATTTCAGGAACACCTTCCTCCTCTAACGGGGCGGGTTCCAGTTCGGTTTCCAGTGCGGGTTCAAATTCGGGTTCTGGCTCCGGTTCCTGCTGAGCCACGGCCTCCACAGGTTCCGGTTCAGGTGTTTCTTCGGGGGCGGCGAATTCCGGTTCTATCTCCATTGCCATTTCAGGAACACCTTCCTCCTCTAACGGGGCGGGTTCCGGTTCGGTTTCCAGGGC
>CBDVDB010000176.1:0-4905 GCA_965372625.1 uncultured Nitrospinaceae bacterium | reverse complement strand
TGAATCTATTGTTGTTGGGTGTTGTGGTAAGTTATTGTTTATTAAAGGATTCGGACTCTTAATCAGTAGGTCCACGGTTCGATCCCGTGACGGCCCACCATATATTTTATTTAAAAACAGTAGTTTAACGGCGACCACCACTATGAATGGGGTCGCCGTTTTTATTTTACTAAGGCTATAATAAGGTTTTAAGGTAAGGCATTCAATTCGGTTTAACATCTTCCGGGCTCTGAGAGCGTCAAGACCGAGGCAGACCCTCTAACTGAGAAACTGATAAATTATCAGGGGCAGGTCAAGTGGATGATCGCCGAAGTTCGAATCCGACCTACGCGGCTTTTTTGGTGACGCCCTTAAAATATTGGCCGGAACCATCAGGTTCTATAGTGGCCACTTGGACCTCGGTCGCCAACCCCAGCGCTTTGAACACACGGATGAGCATCCAGGTCATGTCCATTTCCCAGGGCCTCAATCCATAGCGCGCGGATTTCGGAAGGGCGTGATGGTTGTTATGCCAACCTTCGCCCCAGGCGATAATACCGACCCACCAGCAATTGGTCGACAGATCGCCGGTGTCAAAGTTTTGATATCCCCATTTGTGGGCGGCGCTGTTCACCGACAGGGTTTGCTCCCATACGATTACGAGGCGGACAAAGATGCCCCAAACCACCCAGGGAATTCCGCCCAGCAGGTAAAGGACGACCCCCAGCAGGAATTGCAAGAGAAATATATTGTTACTCAGAAACAGATAAAATCTTTCGTTGGAGAAATCCCGGGTGTAATGAATCAATTTCCGCTTATCATCGAAATTATGAACCTTGTGAAGCGCCCAACCCAGATGAGACCACCAGAAGCCCCTGCTGGCGTCGTAGGGATCATTTGCGGTATCGGAGTAGGCATGGTGCATTCGGTGTTGACCCACCCAGGTGATGGGGGTTGTTTGTAAAGCCAGCGTTCCCATAAGAACAACGAAGTTGGCCAGCCATTTGGGGAGTTCAAAGCTTTTGTGAGCCAGGTAACGATGAAAGCCCAGGCAAATCCCCCAGCCGCCGGTCAACCAAACCAGAACCAGCATGACCCCCACTGCGCTCCAGGAAAAGGTGTATTCGGGCAGAAAAATGGCTGTCAAAGCCACGAGATGAATAACGATGAAGCCGATGACATTGGTATAGGAAAGCATTTGTTTTGCACGTGGCGGCTGAATATCTGTCAGCGCAACCGCGCCACCGAAAATTTCATTCATGGGGCACCGTCCTTTTAAATTGTTCATAAATTGCTGCTCGAGCGCTATACCAATAATACTTTTACTTTGGGCTTCTCAACGTAAAACTTATGTAACATTAATAAGCCGACGAAGATTCTCCCACCTGCTCTTCAGCTCCCCATCTGTAAAAACGCCTTGTAGCGCAACAGGTATCAGACTGGAATGTTCCACTTCTTGCAATCAAAGTCTCTGTTATTTCGTCTAACCAGAATAAATAGCCAAAATCTTTATCTTAACTAAGGAGGAAACCATGAAGAACATTATATTTCTTGTCCTGATCGCTCTTCTGATGATCCCGTCAAATATCTTTGGAGGGGACGATCCCGGTATCCCCAGAGAAACCAAGGACAAAGTACAGATTGCGATGCAGGCTCACATCAATGGCCTGCTGGCGAAAAATGGCGGCAGCTATCCTATTTTTGATCCGGATACCCGGAATATGGTCCAACTCAAATTCCTGGCACTGCATAAAGGGGTTGTGGTCAAAGGAAGCCAGGGCAAATACTACATCAGTTGCGCTGATTTTACGGACAAAGAAAACAAGGCATACGACTTGGATTTTCTGGTTTCGGACAATTTTGAAGTCGTGGAAACCTTGGTTCATAAAAAAGACGGCAAAACAATGCATTACGGAGTGCATTGAGGTGCAAATGTTTACCAGGGAAGAACTCAATCAATTTTATCGGTATTGTGTCACTCTGACGGGTGACGAGGCCGAAGCCTATGACCTTCTTCAGGATAGTTTTGAGAAGTTTTTGAGGAAGGGACGCGAGGTCCGATCCGCCAAGGCTTATTTTCGGGGGATCATAAGGAACCATTTTATCGATCATTGTCGAAAAGAAGCTAAACACGGATTCACGGAACTGGATGAAAACATCATTTCGACCAATGAAACCAGCCTCGAAAGTATCATCGCCAACCAGGAGGAGACACGGTTAATTTTAAAAGATTTGGACTTTCATGACCGGGAGCTTCTTTATCTTTGGGCCGTCGAAGAGTACACCGCCAAAGAACTGGCGGATCTATTGAAAAGCCCTCGCGGAACCATTCTTTCAAAATTACACCGGTTAAAAATCAAGATAAATCAAAATCTGGAAAATAAAAATGAAAAAGACATTAAAAGAAAACATCAAGGAAAATTACGCCGAGCTTAAGCTTTCCCCGGAGCAATTGAGATCCTTGAACGCATTGCAGCAAAATAGAGCGGAGAAGCATGGCGTGCATTTTTTCCGTAAAATTTCTTTTGCCGCAATGGCCGCTTCGGTTCTCCTTCTAAGCATTTATCTTTTTCAAGGTGCCGGATCCCTTGCCGGGAAAATCGTCGACGAAGTGGCCTATAACCATAATAAAAACGTTCAAATGGAAATCAAGACCGCTTCAATCGATGAAGTCCAAAGTTTTCTGTCAAAGATCGATTTCACCCTGATCCATTCCGAGCGTTTACCGCTTGAGCAATGGGAACTTTTAGGAGGAAGGTATTGTTCCATCCAGGGACGGCTGGCGGTACAAATGAAAATCAGGAACAAGGCCGACGGCAAACTTAAAACACTGTACCAAGTGCCGTATCCCAGGGAGCTTTCTCATATTAAATCTGTACCGATGGAAACTTATGCCAGTGGAGTCAAAGTGAGGCTTTGGCGGGAAAGGGGTTTGCTTATCGGGTTGGCCGGCGGCTGATCCCGCCCGGCACGGGCATGTGCGGGACAATTGGATGTGGGTGATTGAACCCTGATCACTCACAGTTTTGGAGCAAGGGAGCTGGACTCATGTTTAAGAATATTTACGTGCCGATCGACAATTCGGATTATTCCAATGCCTGTATTGAAATCGGGTTGGAACTGGCAAAGCAAACCGGAGCCACCCTTACCGCCAGTCACGTCTATGCCGCCAAACTGCATGATGTGAAGTTCAGACAAATGGAAGGCGGTCTTCCAGAGGAGTACCAGAACGAAGAAGAACTCGAAAAACAACGGACTATTCATAATCAATTGATCACCAAAGGAATGGAAGTCATCACCGATTCTTATCTGGATATCCCCAGGTTCAAATGTAAAAAGCGAGAAATTCTCTTTGCCGGTAAATCTCTGGAAGGCAAAAACTGGGTTGAGTTGGTGAAAGATATTAATGAATCGGACTATGACCTGGTGATCATGGGAATAATGGGATTGGGGGCTACCCGGGACAGCCAGATCGGCAGCGTAACCGAGAGAGTGATTCGCCGCATTCAAACCGACACCTTGGTGGTGAAACATCTCCCTGAATTGCATGGAGAAAGGTCGTCCAGCGGAAAAATCGTGGTGGCCATGGATGGTAGCGGACATGCCTACGGAGGTCTTCAAACCGGAATTGAGTTGGCTAAATTGTGGAATTGCCCCTTGGAAGTTATTGCCAGTTTTGATCCGTATTTCCACTACGCAATGTTTAACAGCCTGGCCGGTGTCCTTTCCGCGGAGGCCAGCAAAATATTCAAATTGGAAAAACAGGAAAAACTGCATGAAGAAATTATTGATAAAGGGCTGGCGAAGATTTATCAGGCCCACCTTGATGTTTCCCGCAAGTTGGTCGAAGAGGCGGGCCTGAATTGTACATCACGCCTGCTGGATGGCAAAGTTTATGAAAAAATCCTGCAATACGCCCGTGAAGAAAACCCCTTCCTGTTGATTCTGGGCCGCATCGGGGTCCACAGCACACCGGACATGGATATCGGGAGCAATGCCGAAAACCTGCTCAGGCAGGCTCCCTGCAACATTTATTTGTCCAGCAAGGTATTTAAACCAAAGATCGATATGATCGCGGAGGAAACTATCGAATGGACGGCCCATGCGAAAGAGCGGCTGAAAAAGATACCCGGCTTTGTCCGGCCCATGGCTACCGCGGCCATTCTCCGTTACGCAATGGAGAGAGGCCACAGCATGATCACATCCAACCTCATTACCAAAGCCTGCGAGGACATCCTGCCCGCGGGATCCATGGAAGCCATGACCATGATCGGCAAGCAGCTGAAAGATAAAACCGGGAAAGAAGGCCGTAAGGATCCTTACGCTTCCGTCGACCCCGATATGTTGAAACAAGAAATGTTGGCCGCCCACGAAGGAAAGGACCCGTCGAAAATCAAACTCAAATGTACCAACTGCGGCACGGTGCTGGGTGGTGATGCCGTCCGATGCGGCGTTTGCAACGCTACCGAGGAGAGATTATTGCCCCTGGCACAAGAAGATTCCACAACCGATCTTCAAAAGGAAGGAGGGGTTTCCACGGTAACATCTTTTGATTCGAAAAATATCGCCTGGACAAAACAAGCTTTAAAACGTCTGGATGATTTTCCAAAGGGACATGTTCGACACAGGGCTCAGGCCAGAGTCGAAAAGAGCGCCCGGTTGCGGAACATTTCAACGATCACGCTGGATATTGTAAATAAAATGCTTGAGTAGAATGCCCGGATCGACGGCAAATGGCGCGGACGCACCTGCGATTATTCTCTTTTTTCATTTTGATGTGAATATTAAAAATGATGGAGGAACACCTATGACTCTGGAATGCAGAATTTTCAGACCTTCAAGGAATGGCAAAATGAGTTTGGTGGAAACTAAAACACATGAAGAAATATTAAAAACGGGCAAGAAACAACATCCTTTTAACCCGCA
>CBDVDB010000175.1:0-4961 GCA_965372625.1 uncultured Nitrospinaceae bacterium | reverse complement strand
ACTGGAAGTCATGACCTTCGATATATAAAAGAAGAAAATTTATTTTTTCTTGAATGGGATGACCAGGCGTTCGACGACGCGGCCGTTCTGGATGTGTTCGGTGAGAATCTCTTCCATGTCGTCTTTGGTCTTGGGCGAGTACCAGACGTCGTCGGGGTAGACCACCAGGGTGGGTCCGTATTCGCAGGCGTCGAGACAGCCAGCCTTGTTGACCCGTACTTTACCCTTGAGGCCGCTGTCGTGCACGCGTTTTTTCAAATAGTCCAGAAGTTCGACCGAACCGCGTGAAGCGCAGCATCCGCGCGGGTCGTCGTCCTTGCGCTGGTTGTTGCAGATGAACAGGTGTTTCTGGAAACGGCCCATGTCAATTCCAAGGAAGCAGGGGGTGTCAGGAGTCTGTTTTGGGTATAGCGGGCGGCGACTGCGATTCGTAGTATTCCTTGAACTTGCTGAAGTTGATATAGGTGGTATCGCAACTGTCGGGGAACACGGTGACTATGACGCCTTTTTCGATGGACTCCGCCAGCTCCATGGCGGCCACCGTGGCGGCGGCGGAAGAATGGCCGATTAAAATGCCTTCCTCCTTTTCCAGAGTTGCCACCATGTCATAAGCCGTCTCGGTGACCACACTGATTTTGCCGTCGAGAATCGATTCGTCATAGATGCCTGGCACGATTGAGGACCCCATGTGCTTTAATCCTTCCAGGCCGTGCAATTCCTCCGCCGGTTCCATGGCGTAGCATTTAATGTTGGGATTGAGTTCGCGGAATTTGCGGGTACAGCCCATGATGGTGCCGCCGGTACCGATCCCCGCGCAGAAATGGGTGATCTCGCCATTCGTCTGTTTCCAGATTTCCTCGGCGGTGTGCAGGTAATGCGCGCGCCAGTTGGAATCATTATTGTACTGGTCCGGCATGAAATACTTATCCCGATCCTTCTCGTAAATTTCTTTCGCCAGAATGATGGCGCCGTCCGATCCTTCAAACGGGCTGGAGGAAACAATTTCCGCCCCGTAAAAATCCGCCATCACGCCTTTGCGTTCCTTGATGACGTTGGCGGGCATGACCAGTTTCACCCGGTAGCCTTTGATCTTGCCGATGAGGGCGTAGGCGATGCCGGTGTTGCCGGAGGTGGAATCGAGAATGATTTTGTCTTTGGTGAGTTGACCCGAGGCTTCGCCGTCTTCAATCATCTGTAAAGCGGGGCGGGCTTTTACAGAGCCCCCTGCGTTGCGCCATTCCGCTTTGGCGTATATCTCAACGTCAGGGTACCGCTTGCTGATGTTTTCCAGGTGGATCAACGGGGTGTTACCGATTTTTTTCAAAATCGATTGATCCACAATCACCGGGCAGGCCGGTGCCAGATTATTTTGATTGATATGAACCATGTTTGCTTTAGACGAGGCCCGTGAAATTTAAAACGGTTTCACAGGCACCGCTGTTCGCCTTTATATTTTTGAACGATTGCGGAAACGGTCAATCAGGCCGTTCCGCAAAACTCTTCGTAATCGATTAATTCTTTAATAGTCGGGTGGTCCCCGCAAACCGGGCAGTTGGCATCCCGCTTGAGTTTCAATTTGCGGAATTCCGTGTTCAGCGCGTCGTAGATGAGCAGTTTGCCCGACAACGATTCGCCGATGCCCAGAATAAGTTTCAAAGTTTCCACCGCCTGAATGTTGCCGATGATTCCCGCCAGCACGCCGAGCACGCCGCCTTCCTGGCAATTCGGCACCAGGCCGGGCGGTGGCGGTTCGGGATACAGACAGCGGTAACACGGACCGTCATTCGGATCGAACACCGTGGCTTGGCCTTCGAACCGGAAAATACTGCCGTGAATGTTGATTTTGTTCATCATCACGCAAGCGTCGTTGATCAGAAACCGCGTCGCGAAATTATCCGAACCGTCCACGATATAGTCATACCCTTCGAATAATTCTCTTATATTTTGCGAGCTGATACGCTCGTTGTAAAGGGTAACGTTGACGTCCGGATTCAGGGCGGCGATGGTCATCTTGGCCGATTCGGTTTTCAGCATGCCGATCCGCTCGGTGGAATGAATGATCTGCCTCTGCAGATTGCTGAGGTCCACCGTGTCGAAGTCCACGATGCCCAAATTTCCGATTCCGGCGGCGGCGAGATAGTATGCCGCAGGCGAACCCAGACCGCCCGCGCCGATCATCAGCACGCGCGCGTCCAGCATTTTCCGCTGGCCCACCCCGCCCACTTCCGGGAGGATGATGTGACGGCTGTAACGTTCAATCTGCTCGTCGGTAAAATCGGTCATCAATGGGCTCCGCCGGCGATGGCAGGGATGATGGATACCTCGTCGCCATCCTTGATCTTGGTTTTTTCGCCATCCAGAAACCGGATGTCTTCTTCATTGAGATAGATGTTGATGAACCGCCTCGGGGTTCCATTTTCTTCGCAAATTCTTTCCTTGATGCCCGCGAACTGCTTTTCCAGATCGTTGAGCACCTCGGCAACGGTCCCGCCTTCCGCCGAAACCTCGCTCTGGTTGTTGGTCAGTTTCATCAGAGGAGTGGGGACTCTCACTTTTACTGGCATGTTGCTTTCTCCTTTATACCGTTAAACTGTTGGCAAATTCTTCTTCAAAACTCTGAATATTGGGTTGGATGACCGCCGGTGCGGTGTAATGGCCCGTCAACGCCTCCTGCGTTTTAAGGCCGTTGCCGGTGATGCAGATCACCGTCGTTTCATCGGGCTTGATGCGGCCCTGTTTGATCAGTTTCTGAGTCACCCCCAGGGTGACGCCGCCCGCGGTCTCGGTGAAGATGCCTTCCGTTTCCGCCAGCAGTTTCATGGCCTCCACCACTTCTTCATCCGGGATATCCTCGCCCCAGCCGCCGCTTTCGTTGGCGGTTTTGATGCCGTAATAGCCGTCCGCCGGATTGCCGATGGCGATGGACTTGGCGATGGTGTTGGGTTTCACCGGTTTGATGGTGTCCCAGCCGTTTTTGATCGCCGTGGTCACCGGCGAGCATCCCGTCGCCTGCGCCGCGAAAATTTTGGTGTTCACTTTACCGATCAATCCCAGCATTTCAAACTCGTGGAAGGCTTTGTAGATTTTGGTGATCAGCGAACTGCCCGCCACCGGGACGACTACGTTGTCCGGGGTTGTCCATCCCAACTGCTCGGCGATTTCGTAACCGTAGGTTTTGGAGCCGTCGCCATAGTAGGGCCGGATGTTGATGTTGACGAACGCCCATTGATGATTCACGCCGATCTCACTGCACAGGCGGTTGACGTCGTCGTAACTGCCGTGGACGGCGATCAATTGCGCGCCGTAAATCTGCGTGCCGAGAATCTTGCCGGCCTCCAACCCGTCGGGAATAATGATAACGCTTTTGAGTCCCGCTTCCGCCGAATGCGCGGCGACGGAGTTCGCCAGGTTGCCGGTGGACGCACAGGATATGGTATCGAACCCGAACTCGATCGCCTTGGACACGGCGACGGCGACCACTCGGTCCTTGAACGAAAACGTCGGATGATTGACCGTATCGTTTTTGATGTAAAGGTTTTTCAGGCCCAGCGCCTTGCCCAGATTCCTGGCGCGCACCAACGGTGTGAAACCCGTGTGGAGGCCCACCTTGGGGTCCTCATCTATCGGCATGAACTCTCGATAACGCCACATGGTCGGCGGGCCGTCCTGAATGCTTTTCCGGCTCACGGCTTTGCCGATGCCGGTATAATCGTAATTTACCTCCAACGGTCCGAAGCAGTACTCGCACACGTGGATCGGCAGTTTTTCGTAATCCTTACCGCATTCTTTACAGCGTAATCCTTTAACAAATCCCATAACTTTCCTGTATTAAAAATATTGATGAAAACTGAAATACCGCTCTCCGGTATCCGGCAGAATGACGACTACGTTTTTTCCAGCTCCCAGTTCCTGCGCCGCCTGATGCGCGGCACACACCGCCGCTCCGGAGGAGATGCCGACCAGCAGGCCTTCTTCCCTGGCCAGCCGCTGGGAATATCGAAACGCGTCTTCGTCGGATACCGGCCGTATTTCGTCAACGATATCCATGTTCAGAACCTTCGGTTGAAACCCGGCGCCGATGCCCTGAATCTTGTGCGGACCGGGCGCCATTCCCGAAAGTACCGCCGAAGTCGCCGGCTCCACGCCGATGACTTTGGTTTGACTCCAATGTTCTTTTAACACTTCACCGGTGCCGGTGATGGTGCCGCCGGTGCCGATGCCCGCCACCAACGCGTCGACCGTGTCGCCTTCCATCGCGGAGATGATCTCCGGTCCCGTCGTCTGCCGGTGGATTTCCGGGTTGGCCGGGTTGTTGAACTGTTGCGGCATGTAGTACTCCGGATTCGCCGCGAGCATTTCCTCCGCGCGTTCGATGGTGCCCTGCATGCCGAACTCAGCCCGGCTGAGTTCGACGATGGCGCCATAGGCTTCCAGCAACATGCGGCGCTCGGTGCTCATATTTTCCGACATCACGAGGACGACTTTGTATCCCTTGAACGCTCCGACGAGCGCGAGGCCGATGCCCGTATTGCCGCTGGTCGGTTCGATAATCGTCGCGCCGGGTTTGAGCAGTCCCTTGGCCTCGGCATCCTCGATCATCGCCAATGCGATGCGGTCCTTGACACTGCCGCCGGGGTTGGCCGACTCCAACTTGGCGTAAATATTCGCCCCGTCGGAGGGAACCACACGGTTCAGCTTGACCAGCGGAGTGCCGCCGATCAACTCCAGACTGTTTTCGGATTTTAACCTGAATTTTTCCAGCATAAACCGGCGGAAACACCTCGTAATTGAACGATTTAACGGTAAACCCCGAATTATACGGGAACCCTGTGCGAAGTCAATAATCCAGCCATTCTTTTCAATGGAACCCCCGCCAACAGGATGGGACGGCACCGTTTCAGGTCGATTATATCACGCACCAGGGCTCCGGCAATACCGATAAACCCCTTGATTTTAAAAAA
>CBDVDB010000174.1:0-5019 GCA_965372625.1 uncultured Nitrospinaceae bacterium | reverse complement strand
CTCCCCCTTCTCCGAAGGGGGTCGGGGGGCTTCTTCCTTCTGTTTTTGGGGAATCTTATTGACCCCTATTCTTACCATGACTATTTCCATGCGGGCACTGGTCCGCACCCCCTCCCCGAATTTTATCAATGCGCTTTCCAGGCACCCGGAGGCGGCATCCATCAATTTCAAAAGGGCCCGGCAACAGCACGCGGCCTATTGCGAAGCGCTGAAAACCGCCGGGCTGGCGGTGGAAATTCTCGAACCGCTGGACGATTTTCCCGACAGCGTGTTCATTGAGGATAACGCGGTGATGCTCGAAGGCCGGGCGGTGCTCTGCCCGATGCCAGCGGCCAGCCGGCAAAAGGAAGTTTCTTTTCTGGCGGAAGCGCTTCCGTCGCACCTGCCGGTGGTGCGCTTGCCGGAGCCGGTGTTCATCGACGGCGGCGACGTCCTGCAATCTGATAACACCGTCTTCGTCGGCCAATCCAAACGCACTAATTTCGAGGCAGTGGCGGCGTTACAATCGCTGACTTCCAAAAAAGTAGTTCCAGTGCCAGTCAAAGAGGGACTGCATCTCAAAACGTCGGTCAGCTATTTGGGAAATAATGTATTGGTCATTCGGCCCTCGAATGTGGAAACCGAACCGTTCCGCAAGTTCGAATGGATCGCGGTGGATGATGACGAAGCCTACGCGGCGAATTGTTTAACGGTGGGAAAATATGTAATCCTGCCCGCCGGATTCCCCAAACTGGAACAACGCATACAGGACCACGGTTTTAAAACCCTCACCGTCCCCATGACCGAATTCCAGAAAGCCGATGGCGGCGTGACGTGCCTCAGTCTTTTAATAACGGAATAAAATTTATTCCGGCAGGGCGGTTTGGAGGGGTTGGGGGTAGCCGACCAGTTCGACATAACCCTTGCCGGTGACGGGCCGGCCGTTCACGGTGCCGGACACCTCTACACTGCCCTCCCAATAAGAAGAGGAAATCGAGCGCAGGTGATGCAACTCCTGCTCCGCCATCTCCGGTGTCACGTTTAATCGAATGCCGTGTTGCGGAACTTCCAATGTCCAGCCGGCGGGGTATGTGGCGCCGGAATGTTCGCTGGTCCACTGTCTCTCGGATTGAATGGTAAATTCGCTAAGGACCAGATGTTTCGCTTTGCCCTCCTCGGGCACCCAGGTGCCGCTGGATTTTTTTTCAATTCCCCCTCCCTGCCGGCGTATCTGATAGAGCATGAGTTCGGCGCCATTATCGAGTTGGACGGAAAACCAATCCCATCCGATCTGCTGGCGGTTCAACGGGCTGCTGGAGAATTCGCGGTCCATCCAGCTTGTGCCTTTCACCTTATAAGTTGTACCTTTCAGAGTTACCCGGCCTTCGGTCTGCATGCGCGTGAAGGAAAAATAATGCGAAGCGTTGCCCGGCGCGTCCCCTTTCCGGCTGACGCCGTCTTTGCCATGAATGACCAGGGGTTTCGCGGGAGTGAGTTTCAGATCGTATCCCACCTCCCCTTCCTGCGCCTGCAGGTGGTGGGCCTCGCCGTTTTGGGTGAGTGACCAGTTCTCGTTCCAGACCTGTAATTGATCCGACGCCGCCCCGGCCTGCCCCAGCCCCGCGCGGTTGATGCGCTCGAAGAAATAAAATTTTTCGCTTTCAATATCCGAAAGGGTCATGTGCGCAAAATAGATTTGATCGATTTTCCATTGAGAAGCATTGTCCACCTTGCCTCCGTCCTCCAGGGCCACGCGGAAAAACGTGAGCTGGTAGCCGAAACTCCGGCCGCTCTCGTCCTCCAGGTGCCCGGTGTAATACCACCACTCGATGCGGAAATCGTCGTGCGAATAAAAATCACGGGGAAACTGATACTCATAGCCGGGGAGCGCCTGACGGAAAGACGGTGCCGGGTCCTTGGCCGGTGAACCCACGGGCGATGCCATTAATATCAATCCCAACAAGCCGCCGGTACCGAATATTTTTTTCATCGCTTTTTTATTCACCGAACAGCTCCCTGATTTTCGCGTAGCGATAGCCGAAAATTTTTTCAAGGTCCTTCTTGACGAAGGGGTACGCCACCGCGTCTCCGGGAACGCCGAAAGGAATCCGGTACCAGGCGTGATCGCGGATCAGGGTCCCGCCGTCTTGTTCGATAAAGGTGTGGGTATGGTCCCACTTTTTGTACGGCCCGCGGATTTGACGGTCGCTGAAACTCGTCACCGGCTGCCAGTCGTGAATCAGCGATTGCCAGCGAAACGGGATGCCGTGCAGCCGCAGTCTGTAATCGATGCGCGTCCCATCCTGCAATTTCTCCGTGGATGAGCCCAGCACTTTAAAATTGAGATGCGGCGGCGTTAACAGCTCCAGGTTTTTAGCGTCGCCGAAAAAACGGAAGATTTCATCGGCCGGCCGGGGCACCCATTGCTCCATCAATAATTCATGATCTTTTTTATCGCAAACCTCCCGGAGAGCGTTCTCCAGCTCAGGGAAAACAAATGAGTAACCGGTATGCGCGGCCTTTTGCGGGATCACTTTCTGGCTGCTGAGTATCACCTCTGCCGCTTCACCCATAATCAGTTTGAGGACGAAACCGGGAACGGAAAACAGGGTGGGGCGATTGAGAACCCTGCCCAGCGTCCGTGCAAATTCCGCGTTGGTCACCGGGTTGGGACTGACGGCGTTGAGCGGCCCCTTTACCAATGCGTTTTCAATCGCGTGAAGAACGAGACCCGCAAGATCGCGCACATGAATCCAACTCAGCCATTGCTTTCCCGATCCCACTTTGCCACCCAGCCCCATGCGAAAGGGCGGCAGCATCGGCCGCAGGGCTCCGCCATCGTGTCCCAGCACGACGCCGATCCGCAAGGGCACTACCCGAATGCCGAAGGTCTCCGCCTGGCGGGCCATCTGCTCCCATTGGCGGCACAAGCCGGCGAGAAATCCCGTGCCCGGCTCAGCGTTCTCATCCAGTGACTCGTCACCCCGGTCGCCGTAAAAACCAATGGCCGAAGCGCACACGAATATTTTCGGACTATGACCCAACTCCTGCATGGCGGCCACCAATCGGCGGGTGGATTCGAGACGCGATCTGATGATTTCTTTTTTGCGGGCCAGGGTCCACCGATTGATGATGTTTTCGCCCGCGAGGTGCACCACCGCATCGACCTCCTGGAACGCTTCACGCGGCGGCGGCTGGTCCGCGCCGGCCCAGGAATATATGGGGCAGGCGATGGGCAAACGCACCGGCGCCTTTTCAGGGTCGCGGGTCAACACCGCGATATCGTGCCCCCGGTCTCGCAAATGGAGAACCACTTGCCGCCCGATAAACCCGGTTGCGCCTGTGATCAGAATTTTCATCGCACCGTCCTTGAAAAATTGCGGGAGGCTCTTGTTTTAAGAATTGAAAGACCTCATAATGAACCGTCTTAAAAACCTTTTCTCCGCTCACCCGTGCGGGAATTTTGAACCCCTATTTATCTGCAAGGAGATTTTCATGCCCTATCAGGATCTTCCCAACACGGTCGAGGAAACGCCCGGAACCAAGTATTATTGTACCTGTGGTGAATCGGCAAATAAACCCTACTGTGACGGTTCGCACGAAACCAAAAACACCGGCAAATTGCCCAAGGAATTCGAGGTAGAAAAAGCGTGCCGTATGACCATCTGCGATTGCGGCAAATCCAAGACCTCGCCCAAGTGCGACGGTTCTCATCTCGATTGAGTCCGGAGTACGATAGCAGGTCAATCGCCGGCAAACCTGTTAGAAACTTTATCACCCGCCTGAGGGCGGCTGGTGGAAACCCCTTCGGCCGCCTCGACTTTCCTTTATGGATCGACGCCTTGAAATTCTGATTCGTACCCAGCTCATCGTTTTGATGGTTTTTACGGTTGCCGGTCAGTTTTCGATCAGCATCACGCACATCTGCGGGTTTCTGGCCAGCGGATTGTGGCTGTACAAAACTCACCTCACCCGCTCCTGGAGCCGCTTGCGCTGGCCGCTGTGGATTCCGTTTACACTATTCGCGCTGGCCAGCATCCTCGCCGTTCTCACCGCTCTGGAGCCACTAAAGAGCTTCGAGCATTTAAAGCGGCTCTTTGAAATGGGTATTTTTTTCCTGATCCTGAACTCCCTTTCCGACCCGGACCTCAAGGCGAGTTTGCAGGCTTTGCTTCATCGGCTCCGGCAAACCCGGCCGGGACGATTCCTGACCGGGAATTCGGAAACGGTGGCCGCGCTTTCCCTGCGGGATTTTTTTATCGGGTTGATCATTTTCAGCGCTGCGGGTTCCGCCCTGGTCGGCATTAGTCAGGCGTTCCTGAACGGGCTTTCGATCCACCACCGGGTTTCCGGCACGTTAAGCATTTACATGACCTTCGCGGGTCTTTTGATGCAGGCCGCCCTGGTCACCGCCGCCTACCTGCTGTTTCGCAACGGAAAAAATAAATGGGCCTGGACCGCCCTGCTGCTGATGCTTATCGCCCTGGCCTTGACGCTGACCCGCCAGGCCTGGTTGGGATTCGGAGCGGGACTTTTAATTCTGGTGGCGTTCCGGAAACCGGTCCTGATTACCTTATTGCCCGTGATAGCCGCTCTGGTATTCTGGGTATCCCCGCCTCCCATCAAGGAGCGGATGGAAAGCATTGCCAATCTGGACGACATCACCCTGCAACAGCGGCTTGCCATGTGGCGGTTGGGCTGGAATATTTTCCAGGATTACCCGGTCACCGGGTGCGGGTTTGAATGCCTGCGGAAGGTGAACACAAATTATCCGGAGCATAAAGAGATCCTCCGGGCCTACGCCACCCTCCATAACAATGTAGTGCAAGTGGCGGTCGACGCGGGCGCGGTGGGGGTATTGGCGTGGCTTTTTTTATGGCTGAGTTTTCTGGCGCGGGTTTATTGGACGGCATTGGGACGCAAATCAAATACCGGTGACGACCCTCCGGACCGTTGGGTCCTTTTGGCCAGCCTCGGGGCGGTCACCGCCTTTTTGGCGGGGGGCGTGTTCGAAACCAATTTTTACGATTCGGAAGTGGT
>CBDVDB010000173.1:0-5026 GCA_965372625.1 uncultured Nitrospinaceae bacterium | reverse complement strand
GGCGTCTGCACATCCAGAGTTTGCCGGTCCAGAATGATCCGGTCCATTTCGATGGTCCGGAGCCCGAAGGTGGAGGTCTCGGTCAACAGGATGTTCGCAACGGCTTCGCGTTTGGCGGGGGGCGCCAGAACGGAAATCTTCACGGCAGGACGGTTTTTCTTCATCTGGATGGAGGTCAGATAGACATCCAGCGCCCCCGCCGAATATAATGAATCCATCACATGATCGTAGAACTCGGGATTCATGTCATCGATATTGGTTTCCACCAGAACGACTCTGCCGCCACTGTCCCCGGCCGTCTCTCCGACAATGATCCTCAGTAAGTTGGGGTGTTCTTTAAGGACATGGCTTCCCGCGCCGTAACCGGATTTTTGAATTTTCATCAACGGCAGGGATTGAAACGCCTCCGCCCAGAACCCGATCATGGCGGCGCCGGTGGGTGTGGTTAACTCGTACGGAATGCCGCTCGAGTAACAGGGGATGCCCTTCAGCAATTCCAGCGTCGCGGGGGCCGGCACCGGCAAAACTCCGTGTTCACATTGCACGGTGCCCTCTCCCGTGTTCAAGGGTGAAGACAGAATGCGTTCGACTCCCAACTCGCGCATCCCGAGTACGCCGCCCACGATATCGACAATGGAGTCCACCGCCCCGACTTCGTGGAAATGAATCTTGTCGAGGGTCGTTCGATGCACTTTGGCTTCGGCCTTGCCGATCCGCAGGAAAACTTCGACTGAATCCTGGATGACCGCTTTGGGAAGTTTGGAGCGTTTTAATAGTTTTTCGATATCGGTGAAAGTCCGGGAATGGGTGTGGGCTTTGGGAGACAGGACGGCGTCGACTTTGATACCGCCGAAGAGCCCCCGTTTGACGCGCCGGGATTTCAATTCGTAACCCTTGAGCCCCAGGGAGGCCAGCCCTCTGCGGATGGATTTAATATCCACCCCCGCATCCACCAGGGCGCCCAGAATCATATCCCCGCTGATACCGGAATGGCAGTCAAAGTAAGCCGTTTTCATCAAGCCCTCCGATGGAAGCAGAAGAAATTAATACCGTTGAAACAGTTTGCTGAAGAAGCCGCGCTTTTTTTCGCCCTGCTGTTTATCTTTCCGGGTGTCGGGTGCTTTTCCTTTATTGTGGTGCTGGTCGATAAACAACTGAATCAGCATATGGCAGGACTGGCATCCTCCTCCCGCTCCACAGGCTTCGGTGACCTGTTCGATCTCCCGGAAATTCCCTTTTTTGATGTGGCCTTGAATGGTTTCATCCGAAACCTGGAAACACTGGCAAATGATTTCCTCATCCGCCTCGCCGGGATTTTCCATTCAGCAAACTCTCGAAAAATTGCAGGAATTTTAAATTATGAAAATTGTTCTCATTTTAGGAAACCCAGAGGAATTGTCAATCACGGAAATAGAGGGGTCAAAATTCCAATTCGGAGTCCGTTATGGGTTCTTTTAAATTAATTCTCCGGAGGACCTAAAAACTCAGGTCCCATAACTTGAGGGTGGTGTCTCCGCTGGCCGACAGGACATACCGGCCATTGGGAGAGAAGGCGACGCATCGAACCATGCCCCGATGCCCCGTTAAGGTTTGAGTCTCCTGCCCGGTTTGCGCATCCCAAAATTTCAGGGTGCCGTCCCGGCTCCCCGAAAGGACGTGTTTGCCGTTGGGAGAAAAAGCGACCGATAAAACCCAATTCGAATGTCCACTGAACGTGTGAATAACTTTTCCGGTTTCAATATTCCACAACTTTAAAGTTCCATCCCAACTTCCTGATAATATAGATTGGCCATTGGGTGAAAAGGCGACCGAAAACACGCGATCCGAATGCCCGGCAAAAGTACGAATCTCCTGCCCCGTTGCCACCTCCCAAATTTTAACCAGCCGGTCGCCACTCCCCGAAAGTACGAATTTGCCGTCGGGAGAAAAAGCAACCGCCATGATTTCCTGCTCATGCCCCTTAAAGGTGCGGACTTCCTTGCCACTATCCGCTTCCCAAAGTTTAAGAGTCTTATCGTGACTTCCGGAAACCACGAATTTGCCATTGGGAGAATAGGCGACGGCATAAACGGGAAGCAAATGGCCTTCAAAAGTCCGTAATGCTTTTCCCGTTTTTATATCCCATAATTTCATTTCGGGCTTTTCCCCGTTCCATTCTCCCCCTCCTGATACGCCAAACCGTCCATCGGGCGACAAAGCGACCGATTGAATGGTGTATTGATTTCCTTCGAAGGTGCGAATCGCCTTGCCGGTTTTTATATCCCACAACTTCAGAGTCCGGTCTTCACTTCCGGAAAGAGCGTATTGTCCGTCTTGAGAATAAGCGACCGTTTTTACAAAACGCGCATGCCCCTTGAAGGTGCGAAGGGAATCGGCGGCGGCGTATTGTCCGGTCAGTAATACCATTCCGCACAGGGCCAGGCATGACCCCAGAAAACGAATCGGTTTGATTGAGGTTTTTTTTGAATCGGCTGAAGAGAGTTTGGATTTAAGCCGGGACTCTTTGGAGTGAAACGGGGAAAGAATCATGACGTCTCCCAATTAAATGATGATTTCCCCACCCAAGTATTTCGGATTGTGGATAATCAGTATAGCGAATGGCCATAATGGGATCAATCCATTTGAACCCAATTAATAAAAAGGCCGGGCTTTGCAAAAAAAAAGGACTTGGATCCTAAAATCCAAGTCCGGAATATTTGGTGGCGGTACAGGGACTTGAACCCCGGACACCACGGATATGAGCCGTGCGCTCTAACCAGCTGAGCTATACCGCCTTATTCAATTATTCGGTGTAAGTGATGAAGTTTACTGAGTTAAAAAGAAGCTGTCAAATTTTATAATTTACTCCAGGCCGGGCCCGCTCCTTCAAATTGCCCTTTCCAGCGGCGGACGTCTTTCATGAATTTTTCCTGGTCCATTTCCTGGTCTATGGGAAAAACTTCCTGTAAAGGTTGCGGAAATTTTTTCTCTTGCGGGTAAAACTCGAAATTCCCCTGGGCCACCCGGTAGGCATTGTGGAACGTCCGGTACTGCCCGGAGGCGCCGACAAAATCCCAGTTGGTTTCGCCCTGAATCAGGCGGTAAAATTCCGAGTAGCCGATGCCCTCGTAGAGATTGACCTTGCCAAAATAGCCCTTCTGGAAAACCGGAGTCTTGCTGAAATCGATACTCCAAATATCCGAGTGATCCTCATCGAATAATTCCAGACGATACCCGATGCCCCAATGCTGAAGCGCCTCCATCACTTCGGATTGAGTCACTTTCTCAATAAATTTGCCGTCTTCAATAAACCGGGTGACCGCCGCCTTTTCTTTTGTCCTTTGCTCCGGGTCTTCCGTCAGGGTGCGAATGCGCGGCACTTCATAAACCGGGTTGAAGGCAGTCCTGAAAATATCATCCTCTTGACGAGTGACGAAATCGGTTTGCTGCCGGTGAATCTTCACCCCCGAAGCGCTGATCTCCGCCACATCTCCCGGAGTAAAAGTACTGGAGCGAATTTCCGGGGAGAACGCTTCCAGATCCATGATGAATTGTTCCTGGGTAACCGGAAACACAAAGTGATTGAGAAATTCCGCGCGGTCAAAAAAATGCTCGCCGGCCGAACCCGGCACCGCGAATTTCGGCGACAACGCCCCGGCCACCTTGAGAAAGGAGCTGTACTCTTCAAAGGGCAGCACCGAATCCTTGTGGTAAGTGAAATTCTGCTCCAACAGCGGCTCGAACCGGACATGGGCAAAATCCACTTGCCCGCAAAGCCGATTAATGTATTGAATGATCTCAGGCGAAACAACCGTGTCCACCTGGTTCCAGACATTGATCTCGCCATCCTGAATAATCAATCCATGCTCCGGATAATAATCCCGAGTCAGTGATGGGGTCGGAATCAAAGTCAGGTTTTTGACTTTCACCGGCTCGAAATCCTTGACCACCGTCACGTCCTGGTATTCCAGCTCCTTCAGGCATTTAAGGATGACGGGATCGTCCGGACAGAGTATCTTCAAATCCTTGGGCATGTAAGCCAGGGTGCGGATGTCGAAATGGTCCTGGTGCCGGTGGGATATATAAACCGCATCGGGCCGGGGAAACTTGTCGCGGTTGATCTCTACCCGGGGGAAATAGTAATTGAGCTCCTCGAAGTGCAGGCTGAACAAACAGGGATCCGACAGCAGGGTGGTCTCCTTCGACTCAAATACAATACAGGCATGACCGATCAATGTGGTTTTCATGACGCTCTTTTTATGTTTATATGGTTTTTTTCCCAGAGGAGACGCGCTAGCATAACCGAAGCAAGGCGCGATCTCAAGGCCCTTTCCGGGTCAACTATTATAGTATTGACAGATGGGAACAGGTTTTAAGAGAATAGAGCCTCAAAACCCCTGATATCAATCATTGGATTAGAAACGATGACAGAACTAAGTGTAGCGTTTGAAGTAGGCAAAGAATGTCCCATTAAAGTCGAAGGCACCGGCGGCGGCCTGTCCTTTTCTCCCAGCGGCGATATGCTGTTAATTGGGGCGGTGCCCAGCCCCTCCAACCAGCAGGTAGAAGCCTGGGGAGGGAAATGGCGGGCTAAACTGGTGGCGGAGTCGGAGTTCCCCTCCATTCCTATTTTCGCCGTCGGCAGTGAGGACTGGATTCTGGAGGCGCCCTGCAATCCGTCTCAAATGGAAAAAGAGGCGCCGGGATTCTGCGAAGCTCTGTTCGCGAAGGAGGAATGCTCCATGGCCGCGATCCTGGTGGATTCGGATACCGGGACCATTCGCAAAATCACCCATGTGGAATTGGATGAGATGTTCATCGAGCGGCTGGTGATTTCCTGGAACCCTTATCGGCATGAATCCAATGAATATAACAAAACGTTTAAACCGGAAGAGTTTGCCCAGCGGGTGGGGGAAATTTTCAGAGTGCGGCCCTCCAAGGAATTATGGATGACCTCGTGGTAGGTAGATAAACGGTTACTGGGTGTATTCGTCGTCGTCGAGGATTTCCTCTTCCTCTTCTTCCTCTTACTCTTCGACATCTTCGA
>CBDVDB010000172.1:0-5043 GCA_965372625.1 uncultured Nitrospinaceae bacterium | reverse complement strand
GAGATCTTTGCATATCTCCGATTTTTAAATAATCCTCCCCTTACAGAGGGGAGGATACAGGTGGGGTGGGGTTTTGCCTTGTTATGTAAAACCGCTGAAAATCAAGGAAGAAGACACAAAAACCTCCCCTGTATCCCCTCCTTCGTAAGGAGGGGAGAAAAATGCGGGAAGCCGTATGGATCAGTTATGCAAAGGTCTTTTGGGGGGAAGGGCGTTCAAAACAGGCATTCGCCTGCGTTCTATACTTCAGCTTCGGCTTTGGCTTTTTTTTTGCCTCTCTTTTTGGTTTTGCTCTTGCTCTTTTTAGTGTAGACGCGGATTTCCTTCAGGCGAGCCGCTTTGCCACGCAGTTCGCGGAGGTAGTACAATTTAGCGCGGCGGACCTTGGCGTGTTTTACGATTTCCACTTTTTCAACTCGCGGAGAGTGCAGAGGGAAGATTCGTTCGACGCCCACGTTGAACGATATTTTTCGTACGGTGATGGTTTTTCGGTTCTGGCTGCCGCGCATTTTGATCACGACGCCTTCCACCACCTGAACGCGTTCTTTTTCTCCCTCAACGATGCGAAAATGCACGCGAACGGTGTCGCCAATGCGCACTTCCGGGGTTTTCTCCTTCATTTCCTTATGTTCAATCTGATCCAGCAAATTCATGAAACCCGTCTCCTTCAACTGAAAAGCGCAGATGATATCAGTATCCGCTCAAATGCTCAATAAAATTATTCGGCCTCCGTGTCCCGCCCCAGCAGGCGGTCGAGAATAATCGCGATGGCCGCCCGGACCGGCAGGTGATTGTACCCGCTCAGCCCGTCAATAGGGGCCAGAATGATGTCAGCCCGCTCCACAATACCTTTCTCCAACCCCCATCCCGTCCCAAACACCAGTAGATGGGGGTCATTTTTTTGTAACGCCGCCCGCACCTCCGGGTAGGACCGGCTTTGCGGAAACGGCTTGGCGCTCGGGATAACCGTCCTCGGTTTTTCTCCGCGGCGCCGGGTAATATCCGCCACCGCATCGTCCAGCACGCTGACCACCCGGGTATTGAGCAAGGCTTCCTTCCGGGTGGGGTTGTATTCCGACCCGTAACCTTCCAGCCAATGGTCCATCAGGCGGCGGACCAGCTTCTGCTGGGTCTCCAGTGGCGTCACGACATAAAACGCGTCCACCGCATAGGTCCGGCATATCCGCGAAATGTCATGCACATCCAAAGTGGTCACCGACGAGGTGATGACGTCTCCCGATTTGTTGTACACCGGGAAATGAACCAGCGCGAGGTCGATATTCGTATGAACCGATTCGGTCAAACTGTGCCGTGTTCCACTGATTTATTCGGAACCGTCCGCTTTGATTTTACGGTAAAGATCGGGACGGTATTTGGCGGTTTTCTCAAGCGCCGCCTGCCGCTTCCACTCTTCGATTTTCTTATGGTCGCCGGAGACCAGAACTTCCGGCACCAGATGGCCTTTGTATTCCCTTGGACGCGTATACTGCGGGTACTCCAGCATCGCGGAAGCGAAGGACTCCTCTTCCAGGGATTGTTCGTCTCCGACCACGCCGGGCACCAGCCGGGCCACGGTTTCCACCACGACCATGGCGGGTACTTCTCCCCCGTTCAATACATAGTCGCCGATGGACAACTCCTCATCCACCAGGTTTGAAACCCGCTCATCCACCCCTTCGTAGCGCCCGCATACGAGGATAATTTCATCCTTGCGGGAAAGTTCCCACGCTTTTTTCTGATCGAAACAATAACCGCCGGGCGACAACAAAATGCTGTGCGCTTTGGGGCGATCCTTTTTAACGGCTGTCAGTGCGCGGTCGATCGGTTCAACATTCAGCACCAGACCCACGCCGCCGCCGAATGGCGTATCGTCCACCCGGCCGTGTTTATTCAGGGTGTATTCGCGAAGATCATGCGTCCGTATTTCGACGATGCCGCTTTCCCGCGCGCGGTTTAAAAGACTCTCACGAAACGGGGACTCGAACATCCCGGGGAAAATCGATATAATGTCAAACCGGATGGTCTTCAAGCAATCCCTCGATGATATGAAAAATCAGTTTGTTCTCCACCAGGTCAATGGATTTGACCACGGAGTCAATCATCGGAAGCAGGAGTTCTTTACCGCCATCCTGAACCACATACACGTCATTACTGCCGGTGGCAATGATTTCGGTGACGCTTCCATAAAACCGCCCCTCCTCATCGAAAACCCGCAGGCCCTCTATCTGGAACCAGTAATACTCACCTTCCGGCAAGGATGGAAAATCCTCCCGGAAAATTTCGAGAGTATACCCGACCAGCGTTTGGGCATCTTCAATCGTTTTATAGTCCTTGAATTTGACGATCCACCGGCCGCCCTGTCCACGGACCTTTTCCAGAACCGTTTCCATGGGCTCTCCATCGCCACCCACCATCCGAACGCGATGGGACCCCTGAACCAGATTCGGGTCGGTAATCGAAGGCTTGAGTTTGACCTCGCCCTTCAACCCATGGGTTTTTGTAATATTACCGACCGGAACCCAATCCATAAATCATTCAATAATTTCCAAAACTGCTCTTTTCTTTAATTTAGTTGCGTTGGCATTCAAAATAGTACGCATGGCCCTGGCAGTTTTCCCTTGCTTGCCGATGACTTTTCCCAAGTCATCCTTAGCCACTCTCAATTCCAGAACCGTAGTTTTTCCCCCTTCAATTTCTGTGATATCCACTTGATCCGGAAAATCCACCAATGCTTTCGCAATAACGTCAATCAGATCTTTCATGCCCGATACCTCCCAGCGCCACTGTAAACCCGACTGGTAAACCTGATTGATCAGTCGTTTTTACAGGGTTGAGTGCGAGACACGAAGATCAAAATACTGCCATCCTCTATAAAGTAACGCCGGCTTTTTTCAAAAGCGATGTCACGGTCCTGGAAGGCAAAGCGCCTTTTTTTATCCAACTTTCTGCTTTATCTGCATCAATTTTAAATTGATCCTCAGCTTTCAACGGGTCATAGGTGCCTAGAATTTCAAGAAACTTGCCGTCTCTCGGAGATCGCGAATCTGCCGCAACCACTCTATAGAAGGGCCGCTTTTTTGCTCCTCGCCTGCTCAATCGAATAACAACTGCCAATGTATCCTCCTGCGTTAGAAAATTAAAACGCCATTACTGCTATTGAAAATAAAAGGTTCAACATGGATCAAAAGGGGCTTCCCCCCCGCCCTCCCATAAGGCTACCCAGGTTTAAACCTCGGAAACTGCTGGATGACATCTTCTTCATCATTTTTCTCATCTGCGAAAACTGCTTCATCAGCTTGTTGATTTCGCTGACGGTGGCGCCGCTACCCTTCGCGATGCGTTTCTTGCGGCTGCCGTTGATCACATTATGATGCGCCCGCTCGTGAGGCGTCATCGAGTTGATAATGGCTTCAATGCGGGTAAAGGCGCCGTCATCCACCTTGACCCCCTTCAATAACTTGCCCGCGCCCGGTATCATGCCCAACAAATCCTGAATCGATCCCATCTTGCGCATTTGCCTGAGCTGGTCGCGAAAATCCTCCAGGTCGAAAGCATTCTTCTTTAACTTCTTTTCGAGCTCGGCCTGTTGTTCCAGCTCGATAGTATCCTGGGCCTTGTCGACCAGGGTCATCACGTCGCCCATGCCGAGAATACGCGACACGATGCGGTCGGGATGAAACGGCTCCAGCGCATCCAGTTTCTCGCCGGTTCCGATAAATTTGATGGGCTGGCCGGTGACGGCTTTAATCGACAACGCCGCGCCGCCGCGCGCGTCCCCATCCATCTTGGTCAACACCACCCCATCGATGCCCACCGCATCGTGGAAGGCCTTCGCCACGTTTACCGCTTCCTGACCCATCATCGAGTCGGCGACGAACAATACCTCATGCGGCTCGATCTTTTGCTTGATGGACTTGATCTCGTCCATCAGCGCATCGTCGATTTGCTGACGGCCCGCGGTATCGAGAATCACCACGCCGCGCATCTCATCGCGTGCCTGCTTGACGGCCTGGGTGCAAATCCGCACCGGATCCTTATCGTCCCCGGTCGGGTAGACGTCGATCTCCAGATCGCGCCCTAATACGTTCAACTGTTCGATAGCGGCGGGACGGTACACATCCGCCGGAACCAGCAGACAGTTTTTGCCGTCTTTCTTAAACCGTTTGGCCAGCTTGCCGACCGTCGTCGTCTTACCGGAGCCTTGCAGGCCCACCATTAAAATAATGGTCGGCGGACTATCGGAAAACCGGATTTCGCTGACCTCGCCCCCCAGCAACTGCTCCAGATCGTCGTTGACGATCTTGACCATCTGGTGGCCGGGAGTCAGGCTCTGCAAGACCTCATGGCCGATGGATTTCTCCCGCACGCCGGCCAGAAAATCCTTGATAACCGCCAGACTTACGTCCGCTTCGATCAAAGCCACGCGGATTTCCCGCAACGCTTCGTCGACGTCGGCTTCCTTGAGCTTGCCGCGGCCTTTTAACTTTTTATAAATCGCCTCAAGGCGATTGGATAGATTATCAAACATACGTCAGGAAAACCCTGATTATCCCAAATTAGGGGTATTCTAAGCAGGGTAGTATATAATAGCAATCACTAAGTTCCAATAGGAATTAACACTATGAAAAAAAAGGCTGTAGTTCTCCTGAGCGGGGGGCTGGATTCGGCCACCGTGCTGGCGATTGCCCTCAAAGCGGGGTATACCCCGATAACCCTCTGTTTTGATTACGGCCAGAGGCATCGGGTGGAATTGGAAAAAGCCCGGGCTATCTCATTGAAAATGGGTGCCCTGGAGCATAAGGAGGTCAAAATCGACCTGCGCCAGTTTGGCGGGTCGGCCCTGACCGATGAGATTGAAGTGCCCAAAGGCCGGAGCGAGGCGGAAATGACCGCCGAAATCCCCATCACCTACGTTCCGGCGCGGAATACTATTTTCCTGTCATTCTGCCTGGCGGTAGCGGAAACGGCGGGAGCAGAGGACATTTTTATCGGCGTCAACGCCGTCGACTACTCCGGTTACCCCGACTGCCGCCCGGAATATAT
>CBDVDB010000171.1:0-5065 GCA_965372625.1 uncultured Nitrospinaceae bacterium | reverse complement strand
CTCCTGCACCGTAAATCTTTATTTTATAGTAGCCAAGAAGCATGGATGTGTCAATTGACGACCAGCAAACCTATTCCCCCGCCGACGGCAAACAGGACAAACGCCAACAGGGTCTGCGCCTGAGCCGGAACCAGACGTTGCGCCTTGTCGTAATCCACCCAGAGGCGCCGGGCCGCCATGAATGCCGGTGGAATGGCGATGCCCGCCAACCAGATACTTTTGGGAAAACCGAACAGCGGCAACTCGGCCAGCAGGATCGCCGCCGTCACCAGAATAATGACAAACACTCGGCTGGCCTGACGCGTACCCAGGCGAACGACCAGGGTTTTCTTGTTCGCTTGCCGATCGGCGTGAATGTCCGGAAACTCGTTGATCCAAAGAAAAGCTCCGATCAGCAAACCGAGAGGCAGAGACAACGCAATCACCGGGAGAGTGAGGGTTCCCTGTTGCACCAGATACGTTCCACTACAGATCAGGGGTCCATAACAAAACGCGACGGTCAGCTCCCCCAGGCCCCGGTAAGCCAGCTTCAAAGGGAAGCCATTATAACTGTAGGCCGCACCCACTCCGATGATGCCCAACCACAGGACCATCGGTTCGCGGTACAAAACGATGACCATCCCAATGGCAATTCCCAAAAGGTAGGTGACGCCGGCGATGCCGATCGTTTGCCCCCGTGTGAGAAGCGCTTCGACCAGCACCCGCTTGCCGCCCGAAAACGGCGTCAAGTCTTCCCGCGCCACTCCGGGGTCCGCCCCGGAGTCGAAATCGAAGATTTCACCCGAGGCATTCTTGGCCACCTCAATACAGAAAACCCCAAACACAGTGAGCGCCAGCCAGCCCCAATGAAGCGGTCCCTCGGCCGCCGCGACACAGGCCCCCAGAAAGAGCGAAGCCATGGAAGCCAGTGAAATTTTGGGATCCACCAGATGCCAGAGTCCTAATCCGAAGTTCGTCCCCATAATGATCTCCGGTTTCTCCGCGTGCCAGGTTGTTAAAGAAATTCTCAGGCCGACGTTGGGATAAGCGACCTCAAATCCAATCTGAATCAGGCCAAAAATTGCTGTTTAATAGTAGTCAAGAAAGGTAAATGTGTCAATTAAAGGAATCGTTCACACCAGTATCCGGCCTTGTGGATGGTCTGGGAGTTTGATATGATCGGGCCATACGCGAATAATCACCCTGTGAGGGCTTCCTATGTTTGATATCGGCTTTTTAGAAATCATGATCATCATGGCCATCGCCGTGGTGATCATCGGCCCCCAGAATCTTCCCAAGCTGGCCCGGGCCATCGGGCGGGGCTGGGGAGATTTTCAGAACACCTTCAACGATCTGAAACAGGAAGTACTCGACGAAACCGAGGGCGTGAAGCAAACCGTCGGCATCGACCAGCTCGAACAGGACATCTCCGCCGCCACTAAAGTGGATGTCGACGTCAATCTCGACATGAATGAGGATCCGGACATCAAACCCGACCAGGACTGAACTCCTGCCCGCCCTCTAGCGAGGGAGGCAACTAGCTAACCGGTAACGGCAACCGAGAATCCCTGAGCGCAACTTTAAGGTTTTAAATTTATCTGCGGCGATTCGCCGCCCAGCGTCACGCTGGTTCGCCCCGTCCATAATCGGACCTCGCGGAGCAGCCGGCTTCTCGCGGTATCCCATAACTCTATGCTGAGCACCCCCGCCCTGCATCCTTTTTTCTCGCATTTCCCCCCGGCTCTGTTTCTGGCGGGGCTGGTGATGCTGGGTCTTGCGCACCGCCGTTCCGACCCGCGTTGGGTCCAGGCGGCCGGCCTGAATTTCAGTCTGGGATTGCTGGCGGCGGTGCTGGCGGTGCTGACCGGCATGTTCGCCGCCGATATCGCGCTTTGGCCGGTTGTCGAGGTGGAGGGCCACCAGGGATATTCGTTCGCCACCGTTATTTTTTATGCGGCCTGTACCGTTTATGTGTACACCCAACCCTTCAAACCGGCCGCGCTGTTCTTTTACGGTCTCACTGTTCTGGCGATCGGCGCCACCGCCTGGTCCGGTTACCAGCTGGTGTTTCATTGAACCGGATCCGGCAAGCCGAAACGGTGCGCCAATTCTCCGCCGCAATATCCCGTTGCCAACACCGTGCACAATCCCACCCCCAACAGCAAAAAATAGACTGCCGGCCCCCACTTGCGGGTGCGAAAGCGCCAGGCCACCAGTGCCAGCACGAAAATAAGTACCGTCGAGCAGGCGAACAGAATATGGTAGAGCAAAAACTTCTTCATCTGACTTTTTACTTCCAGGCTGAGCCGGGGATCGGCCTCGGAAAACAAATCGGAAATCCCGATCACGCCCAGAAATCCGACGATCACCGCAACGCAAGCAAATCCCAGGCCGAGACGAATGTTAACACTGCCTGCCATGCGAGCGGACTCCTCATGCTGCAACCGGCCGTAGAACTCGAACACCACTCCCGTTAATAGCAGGGCTACGGCAAAGGGAACCAGCAGGGGATGAATTGTGGCGAAGAACATGATTTATTTTAAAGGCGTTTTAGAGGTTTGCGAATAGCGGGAAAGCTCGCCCAGCAAAATTCCCGCCGCCACCGACACGTTCAGGGATTCCATATCACCGGACCCGGGGATGCGCACCAGCGCATCGCACCGGTTTTTGACCGGCGCGGAAAGCCCCTCCCGCTCGTTGCCCACCACCATGACGCAGGGCAAGCGGAGCTTCAGCGTATACAGTCCTTTTTTAGAAGAGGGGTCCGCGCCCACAATGAAAACTCCCTGAGCTTTCAAATCCCGCAGGACGGAGGGCAGGCTTTTACATTCATACACCGGCACCATTTCCAGCGCCCCTTCCGCCATCCGCACCGCCGAGGAATTAACAACCGTGGCATTTTCCCCCAGACCGACCAGTAAACCCTGCGCGCCGAAATAAGCGCACGATCTCAGAATAGCGCCGACGTTATGCGAGTTCTCCACCCGGTCCACCGCCATCGCAAATTGATTTTTTTTCAGACCCGCATGAACCCAATCGTGAACCGACGGTTGCTTCAAAGGACGCACCACTATCACGCATCCCTCATGGTGTACGCTGGCGGCGACCTTGTTCAACGATTCCTGATCCAGTTTGCGGTAGGGCAGTTTATGACGGCTGCACCATTGCTTGACCTTTTTTAAATGGGGCGACCGGCTTTGACTGAAAAAAACGCGCAACATATCCTGCGGCCGGGTTTCGAAAACCCGTTGGCACGCATTCCATCCGTAGACGGTGAATTCTCTTTGCTTGCGGGGCACCCGTGAAGATCCGGCAGGAAGGGGTTGGGTTGATTTGGATTTTTCTAACGGAGCTTTAGGCAACTCATTCGCTCTTTCGTAAAAAGACGACCCTTGAAACACCGGGCCGATTCGATCCAAGGTTACCGGATAAAACTGCTCAACCGGTTGTTCATCTCATCCAACCGGGAGATGACCAGATCGATAATCTGGTCTTTAATCTTGATGATCAGCTTCGGGTCCAACTGATCCAACAACTGACCGTCCACCTTGAAAACGGTAACATCTTCGTCCGCTTCGATGGAACTGGTGCGCGGCCGTTTGGCCTTCATGGTGATTTCCCCGAACATGGAGCCGGACACCAGTTGCGCCAGGGAAACTTCCGTGGGTTTGCTGCGAACCACGCTGACCTGACCCTTCAACAATACGAAAAATCCGTAATCCACCTCATCTTCGTTCAGGATTTTTTCCTGGGGTTTGAAATGCATCCAATGGTTTTCAAAGCTTAATAAACTTTCGCGCTCGGCCTTGTCCATTTCCTTGAAGAACGGGGTTTCATCCATGAGCTTGAAGAAATCATCTTTAGTCATATCCGGTATCCAAAAAGGTTAGAATCAGGGTCCATTATTATTGTAAAGACAATTCCCTGCAAAAACCACAACCCAATGAAAATATTTCCCTTCCGGATTTTGCGAGTTATTAACCGTGGCCCCCCATCATAAACGCTTCCGACTCGTCGAACTTGGGAACCGGCAAATCGTCCACTCCGGTGAAATAATCCTCCGCCTTCTCCAATACCTCACTCGTGGTGGGCGTCTGGAACATCCTTCCCCGAAAAGCCGAAGCTCCTGGATACCCGTAGGCCAGCCACACCGCCAGTTTTCTGAGGTAGAGCAGGGTGCGCCGGGTATCGTAACGCGGTTTCAGTAATTCATGAAAGCGGCGGAGCAGAGCCAGCCGCGGCGGGTCCAGCGTTTCTCCCAGTTCTCCCGTACACTGTTTAAAAATCCAGGGATTGCGCAACGCGCCCCGGCCGATCATGACCGCATCGACGCCCGTTTCACGGAGCAGGGTCCAGGCCTTCCCGGCATCCCGGATATCCCCGTTGCCGATCACGGGAAGCGTGGTCCGTTGCTTGACCTGGGCAATCAAATCCCAATCCGCCCTGCCCTGGTACCCCTGCATACGGGTCCGCCCGTGGATGGCGACCCATTCGCAACCGGCGTTTTGCGCCGCCGCGACGCACTCGTGGATGGTCAACTCCTCATCACTCCAGCCGGTGCGCATTTTGACCGTAAGGCGCAAATCGACATTCCGCCGAATTCGGGTAAGAAACTTTTCCAGGTGCGCCGGGTCGCGCATCAACGCCGACCCGCAACCTTTCTGCACCACCTTCCGCACCGGACAACCGAGGTTGATGTCCAGAAAATCCGCGCCCTGCTCCTGTACCTGGTGAGCGACCTTGATAAAATCGTCCGCGTCCTCCCCGAACAACTGCACACCCACCAGGGTGCCGGGATTTTTATGAATCGCGATCATCCGCCGGGTTCTTTCCGAATTGTAGATCAGCCCCTTGGCGGAAACCAACTCGGACACCAATACGCCGGCGCCCATTTCATCCATCAACTGCCGGAAGCAGACGTCGGTGATACCGGACATCGGCGCCATCCAGAAGGCATTACGCGCCCGGTCGATCAACCGGCCGCTCCCGGCGGGGGCGCTCGATTTATCCGGTTTTTTTTTCTCAGCTAAAACGTTCCGGTTCATTTTGTTCCTATAAGAAAATCAACCCCTCAGGGAGACAGGAT
>CBDVDB010000170.1:0-5075 GCA_965372625.1 uncultured Nitrospinaceae bacterium | reverse complement strand
CTTTATTGGTTTGAAATTCCAGAAACCACAGCGAACCGTCCGGTCCTTCTTCAATATGATGGGGTTGGCTGTGGGGAGTGGGGATTTCGTACTCTTTAATCTTGCCGGTTCTGGGGTCCAGACTGCCGATGCGATTGCCCCCCAATTCCGTGAACCAGATCATGCCGTTTTTAGCGATGGTCAGATAATGGGGTTTGCTGTTGGGGTGGGGCAGTTCGTATTCGGTAATGCCTTGGGGAGTCAGGGATTTTGCTTCGGAAGGAACCAGCTTTCCGATGCGGTTACCATTCAACTCTGTGAACCACAGGTTACCCTGATCGTCAAATGCCAGATCCGCCGGACTGCTGTCGGGGGTTGGCGTGATGTATTCGAGAACCACTTCCCCATAAGAAGGGCTGACAGAAACTGACAGAAACCAGCCTCCGGCAAGCAAAATCAAGCACACTACGCCAATCCACTTTTTTACCATGGCACCAACCTCCCACTGGTATTTTCTACATTTGGCAACGAGCATTATATACCTGTAACTGAAAAGGGGTAAAAAATAAGCCCGTTTTTTTCATTTTTATTTGAAGTAAAAGGCCTTAACCTAATAAATACGGCTATAAACAATCGTTTTGGAAAAGCAATGTCACTCATTGAAGTGAACGACTTAACATTTGAGTATCCCGGAAAAAAGGCTCTGGACCGGGTTTCCTTTGCGATTGAACCCGGTTCCGTGACCGCCCTGGTGGGTCCCAATGGGGCGGGAAAAACCACCCTGATGAGCTGTCTGGCCGCACTGGCCCGGCCGGTTTCAGGTCATATTCGCCTGCACAATGTTTCGGTATTGGATAATCCCAGGGAGTGTCACCGTCTGATCGGCTATCTTCCTGATTTTTATGGCCTTTATGAGGACCTGACGGTCAGGCAATGTTTGGAATACATGGCTATGGCGCAGGGCATAGTATCCGAAAAACTGGAACAAGCAATAGAAATCACCTTAAAAAGAGTGCATTTATTGGATCGTCTGAACGACAAGGCGGGAGAACTTTCACGCGGTCTGCGGCAAAGGCTGGCTATTGGACAGGCGATTATTCACGATCCCAAAATTATCCTGCTGGATGAGCCCGCTTCCGGATTGGACCCGCAGGCCCGCCACCAGTTATCAGAACTCCTGCTGGAGTTGCGTGACGAGGGCAAAACCCTGATGGTGTCCTCCCACATTTTGTCGGAGCTGGAGGACTACTCCACCCACATGATGGTGATTCATGACGGCAAGCTGGAGGATCATACGGCGATAGCGGACCAGAAAACCCAAAATATCAAAACGCTGGCCCTCACACTGTCCAGGCCGGCCGAGGGTCTGGTGGAAGCTTTAAGCGCCATGGAGCGCATCAGCCATATCGAAGCCAACGAAAACACTCTCGAATTCCTGTTTGAAGGGACGGATGACGACCAGCATCAACTCCTCAAACAACTTTTGAGCCAGGGCTGGCCGGTGTCCGCTTTTTCGGTCAAAGAAAAAAATCTGCAGGAAACCTATCTCGAAAAATTCGGAGCCGATTCCCATGCGTCGTAATCCCGAATTCCGAAGAAATCTCTGGCTGGAGATCACCCCGCATCGTCTCATTGCGACGCCTCTCATCATGGGTGCGGTTTATTACCTGATCCTGTTTTCAGGCGACCATAACGAATCCCTCCTGTTGTCGACTTCCCTGTGGGTCTTCGTTCTGCTTACCGGATTGTGGGGCGCCTATCAGGCGGAGAACTCGATAGTGACGGAAGTTCAAAGCAAAACCTGGCCGCTGCAACGGCTGACTTCCATCAAACCCTGGACCATGGTCTGGGGAAAGCTGTTCGGCAGCACCATTTTTTCCTGGTATGCGGGGTTGTGGAGTCTCCTGGCGTTCGTTCTAATGTTGCTTTTGATCCCGGAAATTTATCTGTTTGCCCGGCTGGATAAAAAATGGGTCCTGCTGTCAAACGGGATTGGTCCGGCGATTCTGTTTACCGTCGGGCTGGTTTTATGGTTTCAGGCCTGGGGTCTGCTGATGGGACTGTACCAGTTGCAAAACAAAGAATCCAAAAACAAACGGCGATCCGGCGCTTCCCTGCTACTGGGTGTACTCGTTCTACCCACCTTGTTTTCCGCATCCTTTCTGCCGGCGGATGTGGCGAGCGGTTTGCATTGGTACCAATGGCAGTTCAATGAGTTCTGGTTCGGGTTGGTTTCAGTTTATCTTTTTTTGGGATGGGTGCTGACCGGTGCTTATATGCAAATGCGGCGGGAACTTCAGGTGGCCAATCCTCCCTGGGTGTGGGCGGCTTTCATGATATTCATAGCGGGTTATGTTATGGGATTTCTGCAAGGGGCGGAAAACATATCCCCCGGTGAGCAGGATTTATGGGTGCTGCGGATGCTATGCGGCTGGGCATTGACGATGCTCCTGACCTATCTGGTTTTGTGGTGGGAGCGGTCCGACGGGGTGGATATCCGCCGCCTGTTCCACTTGTGGCATGTCCGCCGTATCCGGGACGCGTTGTGTGAAGTTCCCCGCTGGCTGGTGGGCCTGATTCTGGCCTGGAGCGCCGCCGTGGCGCTGATGGTTTTACAGGCGGGATCTGTCGGACCATTTTCCATCGACAAAGACGATCCTCTAAACCTTTACGGGATTGTTATTGCCATGATGTTCTTTTTGATGCGGGACATCGCGCTGCTGCTGTATTTCTATTTTTCCGAAAAACCCCAGCGCGCCCTGTCCACCGCCATGCTTTACTGGGTTGTCCTTTACCTGTTGATTCCCCTGTTGCTGGGCGTGGTCTGGATGGATGAACTGAGTCCGCTGTTCATACCCGACGGGTCCGTGCATATCGCCTATGCCATTCTGCCGCCGTTGATCCAGGCGGCGCTGATGTGGCGCTTCACCTTCCGCCGCTGGCGCACCCGCTTCGGTTCCACTGCCTGATCCGTAGAGTTTCCACGGGAATTTCCCCATTGCCCCCACTGGATACCAGTTTGTCCTTGTTTACTCTGTTGGATTCCAATAGAATTTTAAGGCTTTATATCAGATCAATCCTAAACTTTGAAAACCATCATGATCAAAACTTCCGTTAAAACTGGCGACGTTCTTAAACATAAAACCGATTGCCTGGTGCTGTTCAGTCCGGAGAAAAATCCGGCGGGCCTGCTGAAACAAATCGACGGCCTCTTGCATGGCGCATTGACCGCCGCGTTCAAGTCCAAACGTTTCGAGGGCAAGCCCAACCAGACCTTCCAGCAAAGCGTGCGCGGGTTGATGGGCGCCGATTCCCTGATTGTCGCAGGACTGGGCCAACCGAAAGATATCAAAGAGGAACAGATTCGGCAGGCGGCGGGTACTGCCGCCAAGGCGGCCGAGAAAACGCGCCACACTCGTATCACCTTCTGCCTGGAAGATAAGGATGCCGGCAAACCGGGGAAATCCAGAGCCGGGAACACCGGCAGTCCGGTGGCCGCGGCATTGGTGGAGGGTTCCCAACTGGGGTTGTATCATTTCGATTTGTACAAGAGCGCGGACCCGGACAACCCGCCGTCCCGCATTCAGGAGATCACTCTTTTGACCCCTGCTAAAAATAAAGTTGCCGGTTACCGGAAGGGCGCGGAACAGGCGGAGAAATTATGTGAGGCCGTCATCGCCACACGCGATCTTCAGCACCATCCCGGCAACACCGCTACACCCGCATTTCTGGCGAAGGCCGCGCAGAGCATGGCGCGCAAGCACAAGATCACCTGCAAGGTGCTTGAGAAAAAAGACATGCAAAAACTGAAGATGGGGTCTTTGCTGGGAGTGTCCCGCGGCAGTCACGAGCCGCCCAAGTTCATCATCATGGAATACAAAGGCGGCAAGGCCAAGGCCCCGCCGGTGGTTATTGTCGGCAAGGGCATCACCTTCGATACCGGAGGCATCTCGCTGAAACCCGGCGCGAGCATGGACGAGATGAAGTTCGATATGTCGGGCGGCGCGGTCACCATCGGTACCCTGCAGGCGGCGGCGAGTCTCAAACTCAAGGTCAACGTCGTGGGTATCGTCCCCGCGGCGGAGAACATGCCGGGGGGCTCGGCCATCAAGCCGGGAGATATTCTAACCGCTTCCAACGGCAAGACCATTGAAGTGTTGAACACCGATGCCGAAGGCCGCCTGGTCCTGGCCGATGCGCTGGTCTATGCCCAACGTTTCAAACCCCGGGCGCTGATCGATCTCGCCACGTTGACCGGTGCGGTCATCATGGCGCTGGGGCATGTCGCCGCGGCGGCGGTGGGGACCGATTCGAAACTGATTCAAAAACTGATTCAAAGCGGAGACGCCACCGGCGAACGGTTATGGGAATTGCCTTTGTACGAAGAGTTTGAGAAGGCCACGAAAAGCGACATCGCCGATCTCAAAAACATCGCTTCCAGGGGAGTGGGCGCGGGTACGATTACCGGCGCGGCGTTTCTGAAACCGTTCGTGGGCGATTTCCCCTGGGCGCATATCGACATCGCCGGCACCGCCTGGACCTCCAATGAAAAACCCTATGTCCCCAAAGGCGGGTCCGCCTACGGCGTGCGCCTGCTCATCGATTACCTGAAAAACCTCTGATCCATGACCAATACGATCATCATGTTCGTCCATCTGATGGCGTTGGCGGTAGCGGCGGGGAGCAGTTTTTTCGGCCTGGTCCTGTTATGGCCCCGCATCTTCAGCCCGGACGAAGACGAAACCCTGGACGAGCATTCCACGGCTTACAAGATGATGGACCTGATAGCGCCGACGGTTCTGGTGTGTCTGCTGTTGTTGATCGGGTCCGGGGTCTATTACATGATGGAAAACTACACCGAGCAGGTCAACCTGAAGGAAGGGTATTACGATTTCCTCGGCCTCAAGCTGGTGTTTGTGGTCGCGGCGTTTTTGTTGAGCCTGTATCAGACCTTCGGCCTGCGGGCCAGGATCGCGCATCTGGATTTGCGTCCGGAAAACCGCGAACAGGTCCGCCCCACGCTTGAAAAAATGAGATTTCTGGGCGGCATCACGCTGGGCGCCATTATCTTCGCCGCGTTCCTGGGCGTCTACCTG
>CBDVDB010000169.1:0-5102 GCA_965372625.1 uncultured Nitrospinaceae bacterium | reverse complement strand
CCGGTTTCTTCTTGATTTTAAAGGGGTGGTTTGGCAGACTGAGGGGAGCTTTTGCCGCTGGCTCCCGAGTTGTTCACCCGTGTATTTTCTTACCGGCAGTGATTAAAACGCGATCTAGCCTAATTTCATTCCCGAAGGATCAAAGATGGTTAATCCCTCAAAAAATATTTCAGATTCCGACAAAAAAACCAATATACCCAAAGATGCCCCGTTGGCGGATTCGCCCGGGCATAAATTGCGCACTTCCAACGTCATTGTGGATCGCAAAGTTCTGGCCGAAAACCAGAAGGCCATGGATAAAAGCCTGCTGGACACCAATAAACTGGAAAAGATCGACGACCAGGAGTTGGAGTACGTGGAATACGAAGACCAGGTCGGGGTCATCCGGGTCAGTACGGAAACCGCACCGGAAAGCGTTCCCAACCAGTTCACCGGTCCCACCTACCGCACCCCCAAAGAGCGGTTCCGTTTTGACGGACATAAAATGCTCCACCATCTGGATCGCGTTCGCGCCTGGCAAAATGGTGAGAAGTTCGCTCCCATCCATATCGACATGGGGCTGACTAAATTCTGCAACACCGCCTGTATTTATTGTTATGCAGTCGTGCAGAATATGACCAAAGGCGTCATGATCGCCCCCGACGCCCTGCTCCGGTACATCGAAGACTGCGGCAAGCTCGGCGTTCGCTCCATCGGTTTTATTGGGGACGGCGAACCCACTTTGAATCCGGCCATGTACGATGCCACCGTGCTCGCCAAAGAAGTCGGCATCGATACCGCCATGGCGACCAACGGCATCATTCTGGATATGGACCGGGCGCACGATCTGCTGCGGGACATGACTTTTATCCGCTTCAACCTGTCCGCGGGAACGCCGGAAGGCTTTCGCAAGGTGCATCAGTCCACCGCCGATAACTACCACATGCTGATCGAGAAAATCCGCGAACTGGTCCGGATCAAGAAAGAAAACAACTATCCCTGCACCATCGGCCTGCAGATGGTTTTAATTCCCGAATGTTTCGATCAGGTCATCCCCGAAGCCCAACTCGGCGCCGAATTGGGAGTGGATTACTTTGTGGTCAAGCATTGTTCGGATTCGGAGTACAAGGAAATCGGCATCGATTATAATAATTATTTAACCATCGAAGATATGTTGAAAGAGGCGGAAGGCTATTCCGAGGGCGATTACGTGGTGCAGGTCAAATGGAATAAAATTCTCGCCGCCGGCGAATCGGATTTATACAAGGACGGATACCGGAAATACGACGTATGCCACGGCACTCCCTTCCTCCTGCAGATTTCCGGCAACGGGAAAATTTACCCCTGCGGCCCCTTCTTCAACAAGGAAAGATTTTATATGGGGGACCTGCACGAAGGTTCGTTCTTCGATATCGTGATGGGAGATCGGTACTGGGAAGTCCATAACGATGTGGTGACATCCGTGGATGTCCACAAGGATTGCGCCATCGGATGCCGTCAGGATTATGTGAACAAATTCTTATGGGATTTGAAAAGCGAGCCGGAGCATCTGAATTTTATTTAACCGGATTTCTCAAAAAAAAATCCATGACCGAAGATTGTGAGCCCGCCGAACAACTTCCGGTTTATTCCGGTGCCATCGTGGTAGGGCCCAACGGTCGCATCCTGTGTCAATTGCGGGATGAGAAACCGAAAATTCTTTTTCCGGGGTACTGGACCTGTTCTCCCGGCGGGCATGTGGAAGCCGGCGAAGCTCCCGCCGAGGCGATCATCCGGGAGTTGCGTGAGGAATTTGAAATAGAAGTGACCGACTTGCAGCCTTTAAAAACTCTGGTGAGAGAAGAAGGTTACGCGCCGGGGATTTATCATGCCTTTACCGCGAAACTGGAAACCCCTTTGGATCAGGTCAAATGCAACGAGGGCCAAAAGGTTGAGTTTTTCCAGCCGGGGGAAATCAAAAACCTCCGGATCCATCCCGTCAGTATGGATTTTCTGGAAACCTGGCTCGCCAGCCGGAAACAGCCCTCTCAATCCTGAGAATACTGAGTTTAAGGAAAAAATTTGTGACGGATAAATTTAAAATCGACGGCCATAAGTTGAACTACCACATCCCCCGCATCAACGACTGGCTGGAAGGGCGCACCGTTTATCCCATCTATGTCGAGATCAGCCCGGCGGGGGCCTGCAACCACCGTTGCAGTTTCTGCGCGGTGGATTATATCGGCTACCAGACGGTGTTCCTGGAAAAGGAACTCCTCATCCAGCGCCTGAAGGAAATGCAGACCCTGGGGATCAAGAGCGTCATGTTTGCCGGTGAGGGCGAACCCTTGTTGCACAAGGATTTGCCGGAAGTTATCCAGCAGTCTCAGCAGGCGGGCATCGATGTCGCCATCACCACCAACGCCGTTCCCCTGACCCAGAAATGGGCCGAAGCCGCGTTGGCTTCCGTCACCTGGATCAAAACCAGCATCAACGCCGGTACCGCGGAAACCTATGCGGAAATCCACCAGACTAAAAAAGAAGATTTCGATAAAGTGGTGACCAATCTGCGGCGGGCCGCCGAACTCAGAAGCCGGAAAAATTTAAAATGCGCCCTGGGATCGCAAATGGTCCTGCTTCCCGAAAACGAAACAGAATGCGTGACCCTGGCCAAAACCATGAAATCCATCGGGTTGGATTATCTGGTCATCAAACCCTATTCCCAACACAAAAAAAGCATTACTCAAAAATATAAAAAAATCGACTACAACCAGTCGGTCGATCTTAAACAACAATTGGAAGAATTGAATGACGACCGGTTTTCCGTCGTGTTCCGGGAAAGGACCATGGAAAAATTGTTCGACGACCAGCCTTATTACGACAAATGCTATTCCACTCCAAACTTCTGGGCCTACATCATGGCTGACGGGTCGGTCTACGGATGCAGCGCCTATCTGCTCGACGACCGGTTTTGCTACGGCAACATCAACGCAAACTCTTTCCGCGAAATCTGGGAAGGGGAGAAGCGTCTGGCCAATCTCGAATACGTCAAAAACGAATTGGATATTTCCGAGTGCCGCAAGAACTGCCGCATGGATGAAGTGAACCGGTACCTGTGGGATATCAAGCACCCGCCCGAGCACATCAACTTTATATGAACCTTGCCAAGTCCGCTTCCAAAATTCATGAAAATCTGATCCTCGTCCGGCTGACCGAAGAAGCCATCGTCGCTGAATACGGGAATCAGGAAATGAAATGCCCCGTGCACTTGTCCATCGGGCAGGAAGCCGTCGCCGTCGGCGTGTGCGAGGCCCTGGAGCACACCGATGTCGCATTCAGCACGCACCGGTGCCACAGCCACTACCTGGCCAAGGGCGGTGATTTGAATGCCATGATCGCCGAGTTGTACGGCAAAAAAACCGGGTGCGCCGGCGGGCTGGGCGGATCCATGCATCTGATCGACGAACGCGTGGGCATGATGGGTGCTTCCGCCATCGTCGGCGGCAGTATTCCCCTGGCGGTCGGGGCGGCCTTGTCTTTCAAGATGGATAAGGCTCCTCATGTGGCGGTGACTTTTTTCGGGGACGGTGCCAGCGAAGAAGGCGTGTTTCATGAAAGCCTGAGTTTCGCCGCTCTCCACAAACTTCCCGTCCTGTTCATCTGCGAAAACAATTTTGCCGCGACGGCCTCCCCGCTCGATGCCCGGCGGCCGATTGATAATATCTTTGAACATGGAAAAGTTTTTGGAATACCCGGAGTCCGCGTCGACGGCAACCAACTGCCGGAAGTCTATCAGGCCGCACAGAAAGCGGTGGAGCGGGCTCGCGGCGGCAACGGACCTTCCCTGATCGAAGCCCGCACCTACCGGTGGATGAAGCATGTCGGACCCGAAGAAGACAAAACCTCCGGCAACCGCACGCCGGAAGAATGGGAACAATGGAAACAGAAATGCCCGGTCAAACAATTCGAAGCGCTGGCCCTGAAAGAAGGCTGGCTCAGACAGGATGAAATGGAACAAACCCGAAATAAAATCCAGGCGAAACTCGAGGCCGCTTTTCAGTTTGCGAAATCGGGCGAACCCGCCGAGTGGTTAGCATGAGCCAACCACGGTTGCGGAAATTCAAGGAAGCCATCGATGAAGCCCTCGTCCAGGCGATGGACGACAACCCGGATGTGTTTATCATGGGGTGCGGGGTGGATGACGACAGCGGTATTTTCGGCACCACCGTTTCCGCCTTCAAAAAATTCGGCAAGAGCCGGGTGATGGATGTGCCGCTGGCCGAAAACGCCATCGCCGGCATTGGCGTTGGCGCCGCCATCATGGGCAAGCGGCCGGTGATCGTGCACGCCCGTAACGATTTCCTGCTGCTGGCGATGGATCAGATCATCAACCATGCCGGCAAATGGAACCTGATGAGCGGTGGCCGTCTGGACAGCCCGCTTTTGATTCGCGCCATTGTCGGACGCGGATGGGGCCAGGCCGCGCAGCATTCGCAGAGCTTTCAGGCTTTTTTCTCGCACGTTCCCGGATTGAAGGTCATGCTCCCCTCGTCCGCCTATGACATCAAGGGAATGCTGTTGTCCGCCCTGGAGGACAGGCATACCGTGCTCTCCATAGAGTACCGTCTGCTTTACGAAGCGGAGGAACATGTTCCCCAAGGGCGTTATCTCGTTCCCCTGGGCAAGGGTGATATCAAACGGCCCGGCAGGGATTGCACCATCGTCGCATTCTCCTATATGGTAAAAGAGGCGCTCAAGGCCGCGGACATTCTGCAGAAGGAAGGGATCGACGTGGAGGTGATCGACCCGCGCTGTTCGAGCCCATTGGATATGCCGCTTATCCTGGCATCCGCCGAAAAAACCAAACGCGTGCTGGTGGCCGATACCGGCTGGACGAGTTTCGGCATCTCCGCCGAAGTCAGCGCCCGTCTGCATGAACAGCTTTTCAATGTGCTGGCAGAGCCCGTCCGCAGAATCGCCCTGCCCGATAAAGACACCCCCTGCTCCTCCAACCTGGAAAAGGAATATTATCCCGGCGTGGAAGATATCGTGCGCGAGGCGCGGTTGCTGGTCGGATCGCACAAGGCGGAAGAGGCGCCGAACGCATCGCATTCCGCCGAACATTCCACCTTCAAGGGCCCGTT
>CBDVDB010000168.1:0-5131 GCA_965372625.1 uncultured Nitrospinaceae bacterium | reverse complement strand
CCAGAGAGTGCTATAATATGCCTCATCCACACCATGCTCTGGGGAGACTATGGCCGAGGCAAAGGACATCAACGACAGTCTGGAGTTTCTCCGGTATTTTGAAAGATACACGGAGTCGGAAGACCTGTTGGCGGCGGTTCAGCATAAGATGGAACAGAACTCCGAGTCGCTGGATCTGATCCGCCATGAGTTGTCCGAGGACGATTGCAAACTGCTGGCGGATCTGGCTCCCCTGTCACGCTTGAAAGTGCTGAATCTCCGGGAGACCAGCCTCACCACCGCCGGCCTTCAGCATTTATGCGTCTCTCCTCATTTAACAAACCTCGCTGAATTCAATCTCGACAACAATAACGTGGATGACGATGGGTTGTTCTTTATTGCCAAAGTCAAAACCTTCGGCCAACTCAAAAAACTCAACATCGCCAGCAATGAAATCAGCCCGGTGGGCGCGAAAGCGCTGGCCCTCAGCCAGACGCTGACGGGACTCGAACATCTGGATATGTCTTATAACCGGGTACAGGCCGCGGGAATCCATGCGGTGGCGGCGTCGGCATTAGGTTCCCGGTTGGTAGGGTTGAATCTGACCGATACGGGAATCGGCGACGAAGGCCTCCGGAAAATCTCCGAGGGGGCCTCGATGGAACGGTTGGAATCCCTCAATCTTTCCGACAATCATCTGACGGATCAGGGAATTGAAGCTCTGGCGCGTTCGGGGGCGTTCCCCAATTTAAAAACGCTCAACCTGGATAACAATCATGTGGGAGACGATGGGGTTTATGCATTGGCCGAATCCCAGCTGGGCGCGCAGTTGGAGGAGTTGAATTTAAAATGCAACGGTCTGACCACCGACAGCGCCCTCTCCCTCGCCCAATCAAAAACCTTTACCCGGCTCACATCGCTCGATCTCAACAACAACGATCTTCGGGCGGAGGGCGTCGTTGCTTTGGCGGCATCGGAGAATTTAAAGCACCTGGAGCGGCTCGATCTGGGGGAAAATCATTTGAACGCGGAGGGCGCCCAGGCTATCGGCAACAGCCCACACCTGGCGCGGCTCCAATACCTGCGCCTGAATGACAACAACATCGGCGATGGCGGGGTGGCTGCCCTGGCGCAAAGCAAGACCCTGTCACAACTGGTGGAGTTGCATCTGGAGCAGGATAATTGGATCCACGCCCAAGGGGCAAAAGCCCTGGCGAATTCCTCCACCCTGTCAAATCTGCGAATATTGGCCTTGGGGTTGAATCAAATAGGAGATGCGGGGGCTTATTTTCTGGCGGAATCGAAATCCTTGAATCAATTGGTGTTTTTAAATGTAATCGGAAACAAACTGACTCCTGCGGGAGAGGATGCCTTGCGGTATTCCAAAAATTTACCTGAATTAAAGACCCTGGAACTAGTTTAAAATATACCCCCTATGGGGTATTTGTTATTAGGTGGGTTTTTCTATATAATTCGAATCGATTCCCCTGTTTTATGCGATGGATATTGGAAACACAGAATCGCGCGCACCCAGGCCGGAGCTAATGCCTCCCTTTTTATGGGTTTTGAGGATAGCGACGGGTTGGGACAGGCGCTGGATTTATTCAGGTTCTCAGAGTATTTAAAGAGAACCGCTCTCGAAGGGTATTATGGTTATTAAAGCTGTTCCAAAAGATAAGAGTGATCTGGCTTTACGGGATTCCATCATCGAGTTCATGAAAAATTATGGCCAGGATGAGGATATGTTTATACGTGAGCTTGAGCAGATTGCAAAATCGGAAGGTGATTTGGTTTTTCCCGTAGTCCTTAATGTATTTACTCAGTTGGATTTTAGCCAGGAGGAGGCCAAGGGCATTTGGGAAGGCATTTTGACGCACCGCAGAGAAATGAGCGAATCCTTCAAGCGGCAGGTCAACTTGTTAACTGCGATTTGTGATTATTTTATGACCATTAGAAAATCCTTTAATTATCCCAAAGTGGTCGAGCTCAACGTGTTTGAGGAGGCCAACTATTTTTCCAAGTGCGACTCCCTGACCGGGCTTTACAATCGAGGATACTTTGAAGAATGCTTGAGTGGAGAAATTTCCCGATCGCGCCGTTACAATACGGAATTCTCCATTCTCTTTTTGGATCTGGATGATTTCAAACAAGTCAATGACACTCGAGGGCATCTTGCCGGGGATTACGTTCTCAAGAAAGTAGCGAATCTCATTAAAAAGGAAAAACGGGAAGAGGACGTGGTGGCCCGTTACGGCGGCGAGGAGTTGGTGATCATTCTTCCGGAGACCAACAAGGTCAATACCATCATCAAGGCAGAACGGATCCGGAAGAAAATTCAGGATATGCCTCTCGAATTTGACGGAAATAAAATTAAAATTTCAATAAGTGGCGGAGTCGCCACATTCCCCCAGGATGCGTCGGAACCCAATAAGCTGATCCAATGCGCCGACCAGGCCTTGTACCGCGCCAAATCGGAAGGCAAAAACCGGATATGTCTGTTCTCCACCGACAAGCGCCAGTATGTTCGTGTCGATTTCGCCGGCCAAGTCAAAGTTCAGTCGCTGGGTAAATGGGTCGGCCAATCCCAGGTCTTCGCACAAGGCAAGGACCTCAGCCTTTCCGGCATCCTGTTTGAATCTAAGAACCCCATGGAAATGGGAGCCAAGCTGCAACTTGAAGTTCCCCTTCCCGGTCCGGACCATCCGATCATCCTGGTCGGTACCGTGGTGCGCGTGGAAGTCTTCGAAAACCACTATGACATCGGCGTCAGTTTTGTTCAGTTGCAGGGTGTCGACCGCAAGGAGCTGAGTTCCTTTCTCAAAGTGGCTCACTGATCCCGATTCCAAACCCTGTCCCGGGTTTATTAATTGTGCCAAGCCAGTCCCCCCTCAAAAAAACGTCAAAATTCCCGTCAAGAAATCACCGGTTTTTTGACTCTATCACCCGGCGCGACCTTCCCGGAAGACCCCAACACGGCCCTTGCCAAAACCTGTAAATACAGTAAAACATTGATTTTACTTGGTTTGCAGTAGCCGTCCACGGGTGTTTTGGCATTTATCTTGCTTCTATCCGGTGGGGGAGATCAATTTATGAACAACGGATGCCAGCTCAGGGTTATGGAATTAGTCAAGGACACTCCAATGGAACATTTAAGGGCTTCCCTGATTCAGCAATTGGGCGCTTATTCGCAGAATGAAGATGAATTTTTGTGTCATGTGGACCGCTTGGCTGGGACCGAAGGCAATAAGATTTATTCCGCTCTGCTGAATATCTTTACCCAGCTGGATTATGAGGAAGAGGAGGCCGAGACCCTTTGGCGAAATATGGTTCAGCATCGACAGCAGATGAGGGACGCCATGAACCGTCCGATCAACCTCACCACCGCTATTTGCGATTTTATGCTGACCGTTCAAAAAGCCCTGGTCCATCCGAAGGTGGTGGAACTGAACCTGTTTGAAGAGACCCACCATTATTCCAAATGCGACTCCCTGACCGGTTTGTATAACCGATCCTATTTTGAAGAAGCGCTCAAGAGCGAGGGGTCGCGATCCAAACGATATCAGACGGAATTTTCACTGATCTTTTTCGATCTGGACCATTTCAAATTAGTCAACGACACCCTGGGGCATTTAACCGGCGACAGGGTTTTAAAATCTATCGCCAAGCTGATCCAATCAGAGAAACGGGCCGAGGATATTGCGTCTCGTTTTGGCGGAGAGGAAATCATACTGATCCTTCCCGGAACTGATAAATGCAATGCTTTGATTATTGCCGAGCGCATCCGGCACAAAATCGAATATCTGGATTTGAATTTCGAAGGGGAGCGGATTGGGGTAACGGTCAGCGGCGGGGTCGCCACGTTTCCGCAGGATACCGATATCGTAAGTGAAGTGGTGGATTGCGCCGACCGCGCTATGTACCGCGCCAAGAATCAGGGCCGCAACCAAATTATCCTGTTTTCGGATGACAAACGCCACGATTTACGAATGAGTCTGGCCGGCCCTATCAAGGTCCAGGAACTTGGAATGAAGGCCAATCAATTGCCCTCGCTGGGCCGCATTAAGGACCTCAGTCTTTCCGGTGTTTTATTTGAGTCCTCGCAACCCCTGAAACTGGGAAGCCGGATTCAGGTGGAAGTGCCTCTGTCATCCCGGGATCAACCCCTGGTGATGGTCGGGCAGGTTACCCGGCTGAATCCATGCGGAAACTATTATGATGTAGGCGCCACCTTCCTGCATTTTGGAGAACAGGATCGGAAGGAAATCAACAAACATTTTACCAGTTTGCTTCACACACCCACTTCTGCTGGTCAATCCCTCCCCAACTATCCCGCATAAATCCTGCCGGGGGCCGTACAGGCCCCTGTATTTTCTTTTCCGCAACTCCGACGCGTTGAGTTTTAGCGGCGGGGGAAATATTTGGAATTTTGAGTGGGGCTGTAGATAAAGGTCGCCAGAATCGAAAGCGATTCCCGGTCAATGGTGACGGGAAAGGGATAGTAAGGCGTAGCGGATTTAACCGCCTGAAGCGCGGCATCATCCAGAATAGTGTATCCGGATTGATTGATCAGTCTCACGTTCATCAGGTTGCCGTCCTTGGAAATCTGGAAGCGAAGCGTCAGACGTCCGGAAATTCCGCGCTGCGCCGCCTCATCCGGGTAATCCCACACCAACTCGATCTGATGCTTGATGCGGGCGAAATAGGATGCGTATTTGAACTCCCGCGTATCGAGGGAAATGACTTCGTCATCATCTTCAGCGGTGTCGGAATGGGTATCGAGGGCGGCGTATTTCTCCGGATCGAATCCATCCAGAAGCGCCAGCGTACCTCCCGTAATTCTCTTGGGAGAAGGCTTCTCAGTAATCTTTCCCTGGGTTTGAGGAAGCGCAAATCCCTTGTCGTGGGGGCGAAAGGGTTTCTTGATCCTCGGCGCCGGCTTCGTGGCCGTTTTCTTTTTGGGAACAGACTTGGATTTGTCCGATACCGGCGCCGACCGGGTCACTTTCGGGACCACCGTTTTTTTATTCTGGTAGAGGTGCTTCCGGGTTTTCAGGTTGGAATGCGCCCGGCTGTCATAACGGGCGATCAACTCGGAACTTTGCGGAGCTTCCACCTTTTCAGGTTTGGGAGCGTCCACAAAAGTCGGCGGCTT
>CBDVDB010000167.1:0-5135 GCA_965372625.1 uncultured Nitrospinaceae bacterium | reverse complement strand
ATGCGCGTCATGGGAATCGATCCCGGAAGTCTCTGCACCGGTTACGGCATCGTCGAAGAAACCGGCGGCAACCTGACGAGCGTCCACTTCGGGAGCATTTCGAGCAAATCGAAAAACCCCTTCGCCGACCGCCTGAAAACCATTTACGACGGACTGGCCGCCGTGATCGAAGAATACCAGCCGGACGCGGTAGCGGTGGAGGATATATTTTTCGCGGTCAATGCCAAATCGACCATCAAGCTGGGGCAGACGCGCGGTGTCGCCCTGCTGGCCGCCGCCAAGGCCGATATCAAACTGGCGGAATACTCGCCGCTGGAGGTCAAGCAGTCCGTCGTCGGCTACGGCCGGGCGGACAAGTATCAGGTGCGCAGCATGGTGACGGCGCTCCTCAAACTCAAACAAAAACCGGAACCGCTCGACGCCTCGGACGCGCTGGCGATCGCCATCTGCCATCTGCATTCGTACAAGGCGCGGGCGCGGCTGAAGGCGGGAGTGCGATGACATGATCGCCCACCTCACCGGCCAGTTGATTCATAAATCCCCAGCCTCGGCGGTGGTGGACGTGCAGGGCGTGGGCTACGAGGTGTTCATTCCGCTGACGGCTTTTTACGACCTGCCGGAATGCGGCACGGCGGTTTCGCTCTACATTCATACGCATCTGCGGGAGGATTCACTCAAGCTGTTCGGGTTTGTGAAGGTGGCGGACAAGCAGATGTTCGAGTTGCTGATCCGCATCAGCAAGGTCGGCCCCAAGCTCGCGCTGGCGATTTTGTCCGGCATGACGGCGCAGGATCTGACGCAGGCGGTGTTCAGTAACGACATCTCCACGCTCAACACCATTCCGGGGGTGGGACGCAAAACCGCCGAGCGGCTGGCGCTGGAGCTCAAGGACAAATTATCGGAATTGAATCTGGAACCCGCCGCCGCTTCCGAGGCAACGCCCTCCGGCGGGTTGCGGGACGACGCCGTGTCCGCGCTGGTCAATCTCGGTTATAAAAAGGCGCAGGCGGAGCAGGCGCTCAAGAAAGTCTGGCGGGACGAGCCCAAACCCTCGCTGGAAGAATTGATCCGGGAAAGTTTGAACCGTCTATCGTGAAGGCCCAACCATGAGCGAAGAAGAACGCGAAATGAACAGCGACGTCACCCCGCAGGAATCGCAGTTTGAGGAGAACCTCAGACCGCGCACGTTCAACGAGTACACCGGCCAGGAGAAAATAAAAAAGAACCTGGATATCACCATTACCGCCGCCAAGATGCGCAAGGAGCCGCTGGATCATGTGCTGTTCTACGGCCCGCCCGGCCTGGGTAAAACCACGCTGGCGCACATCATCGCGTCGGAGATGGGCTCGAACCTCAAATCCACGTCGGGCCCGGTGATCGAAAAGTCGGGCGACCTGGCGGCGCTGTTGACCAACCTGGAGGATGGCGACATCCTGTTCATCGACGAGATTCACCGCCTGCCCAAACAGATCGAAGAAATTCTCTATCCCGCGATGGAGGATTACCAACTGGACATCATGATCGGGCAGGGCCCGAGCGCGCGTTCCATCAAACTCGATCTACCGCCGTTCACATTGGTAGGGGCGACCACGCGGGCGGGGTCATTGACTTCGCCGTTGCGCGACCGGTTTGGCGTGGTGCATCGCCTCGATTTTTACACGGCGGAGGAGTTGGAGGTCATCCTGCACCGCTCGGCCCGGATTCTGGAGGTCGGAATGAACGAGGAGGGATGCCAGGAAATTGCCCGCCGCTCGCGCGGTACGCCGCGCATCGCCAACCGCCTGCTACGGCGCGTGCGCGACTACGCCCAGGTGAAAGGCGACGGCATCATCAACCCGAAGATTGCCGACAAGGCGCTGGCCCTGATGGAAGTGGACCATGCCGGGCTGGATAAGATGGATCACAAACTGCTGCTGACGATGATCGAGCAGTTCCAGGGCGGCCCGGTCGGGGTCGACAGTCTCGCCGCCTCCATCCACGAAGAACGCGAGACCATCGAGGATATTTACGAGCCGTATCTTTTGCAACAAGGTTTCCTCCACCGCACCCCGCGCGGGCGCGTCGCCACCGCTATGGCGTTCGAGCATTTCGGCAAAACCCAGCCCAGCCGCGACTCGCAAAAATCCTTATTCTAACTCTTGCCCGGCCAGCGCGACGCTGGACCCACCGGGCAAGGCCCGGAACAAATTTCAAAACCCTGAATTGCGCCCCAAGACCATCGCTTGCCGTTAACTGTCAGCAAGTTTCCCCTCCCCGTCAGGGGAGTCCCAGATTTCCTGGAAGCGCGGGAGGAAGGAATCGTCCATTTCGGTGGTGCCCAGCAGGTCTTCGGTCTGGTAGGTGGTGAAGCCGTGAAAATCGCGGCTGCCGGTGGGAATCATGCCGTATTCTTCCGATAAAGAGAGGAAATAATCGACCTGGCCGGTTCTCTCGTGGTGGGGATAGATGCATTCCAGACCGAGCAATCCTTTTTCCTTCAAGTCTTCCACCATTCCCGGAACATCTTTCAGCTTTCTGCCCCTCGCCGGATTGCACAAAGAGTAGGTCCGTTCTCCGGGATGTGCCAGCACCGGCACGCCATTGCTTGCGCGCACCATGCTCAAGGCTTCTTCGATCTCCAGGTTGTCTTTTTCGATGTTATATTTGACCAGATATTTATCGAAGGCCTCGTTGGTGTTTTTAACGATTCCCTGCCGCGCCATTTCGCGCGCCAGATGCGGACGCGCCAGCACGCCCTCCGACGCTTTCTTCACGTTGTCGAAGGTGATGGACCCTTTGAACCGCTCCGGGATCACTTCGTTGATCTTGGCGATCAACAAATGCATGCGGTCTTCGCGGGCCTCTTTCATTTTTTCCACGCGGTCCCACAAATTCGGCAGAATGGAATCCAGGGACTTGAAATAAGACAGCAGGTGGAGGTTGAAATCGCGGTAACGAACGGTCATCTCAATGCCGCAAAAAGCCAGGAGACCGGAGTTTTTCGCGGCGTCCATGAATTCCGGGAGGCCCGCAAAAGTATCGTGATCGGTAAGGGCCAGAATGTCCACCCCGTTTTTTTTGCCGATATCGACCAGCCCGGACGGTGAAAACTCGCCGTCGGAGAAGATGGAGTGCATGTGAATTTCCGATTTGCGTGCGGTCATGAACCTCGGGATGGGATGGAATTCGGATTAGAGTTTAGAGTCATGGAATAATCTTCTATGTTAACTTCTTTTCCGATAAAAAGAAACCAATCCCGTTCCAAAACAGGCGTTTTCTGCACTCTTCTTTCATTTCCCAACCGGTGGGGCTTGGGGTAAAATCATAAACTTACAGTTTTATTAAACACCCCGAAAGGATTGCTAATTTGCGCCGGCGTAACCGAGACATAAAAATTGTAAAAATAGCAGTGGGTTTGATAGCCGCCCTGGTAGCGGGCTGTACCGCCCTTCCGGAACAGGCCGAACATCGGGTCCGCGAAATCCTGATCGTCTATTCGGGGAACGCGCTGGGTGAGCTCAAACCCTGCGGGTGCGACAAGGAGGAGGATCAGGGCGGCATCGAGCGCCGGAGAGGTTACCTGAAACAACGCCTCGCGCAGGAACCCGACACACTGCTCGTCGATTTGGGAGACAACTTCAAGGGATCGACCCGGCAGGGCAAACTCAAGGCGCACACCCTGATGAAAGCCCTGGCGGCAATGAAGTACGACGCCATTACGCTGGGCGATAAAGACCTGCTGTACGGCAACGAGTTTCTCAACGGAGTAAAAGATATCCCCTGGGTGGCGGCCAACCTGCAACTGGAGGGATTGACTTTAACTCCCTCCCGAACCAAAACTCTGGACAACGGGTTGAAGATATTCATCACGGCGGTTGCCGACCCGGCTCTTTTTTATACGTCGCCCGATTCCAATGTCAAACTGAGCGATCCGTTGGCAACACTCCAGCAACAACTGAAAGCCGCCCGCAAAAAGGAATCGCCGGATTTGATAGTGGTCCTCACCCATATGCGGCGGGACCAGGGGATGGCGTTTCTTGACGTTCCCGGAGTGGATGTGGTCATTAATGGACATATTGAAAAAGACAGCGACATCATCGACATGACTCCGGTGGAACGGAACGGAAAAATCTTTGTCCAATCCGGTCCCCTGGGGCAAAAAATGGGGGAGTTGAGGGTCCATATTGATCAGGACGGAAGAAAAACGTTCCAGCAGAAAATGGCGCCTCTGGGGTCCAAGGCCCCGATGGACCCGGAAATGACAAAGTTATATAACGAGTACAACGCGGAAGTGGAAGAGCTGTTCATGGCCTCCCTGGCGGCCAAACGCAAGAAAAAGCAGAATCGGGTATACGCGACGGAAGCGGCCTGCTTGACCTGTCACGCGAAGGAGCACAATGCCTGGTCGCAATCGGGTCACAGCCGGGCTTACGCGGCGCTGAAGGAAGTCAACAAATCGTTCGATCCGGAGTGCCTGATCTGCCACACCACGGGGTTCGAACAACCGGGCGGTTTTATCAGCGAAATCGACACGCCGGAACTCCAGAACGTGCAGTGCGAAATCTGCCACGGCCCCCGCCTGGAGCATTCCCGGAACCCACAGGGCGGCTTCGCCGGGGAAGCCAAGGCGGCCTGCGGGAAGTGTCACGTCAAAAAACACAGTCCGAAATTCAATTTTAGCCGCTATTGGCCGCGCATCCGCCATTGAAAATTTCCTGGATCAGGTGTGGCACAAAAGCCGTTTTTTCCCCTATAATAGATAGACCATTAATTTTATTGAGGGTTTTCATGAAATACGCGACAGCGTTCATTTTTTGTTTATTGCTGGCATTTCCGATGGCCGGGACCGTGTGGGTATCCGCCGAAGAGGGGCACGCCCCCAAAATTAAATTGGATCATATCCCCGGAATCAAGGGAAAGTATCAGCTCGTTGGCAAGGCGGACGGCCTCAAAGGCGCCCGGCAGATTGAGATGATCGAATTTTTCAATTATTCCTGCGGTCACTGCTATACATTTTTGAAAACGTCCAAACGGCTCCACAAAAAATTCAAGGGTAAACTTCTGCACAAGAAATCTCCCATTTACTGGGGACAACAAACCCCGTATCCGGCGATGGCGTTCTACATCTCCGACGAGCAGGGGGTGGAGGAAAAATT
>CBDVDB010000166.1:0-5204 GCA_965372625.1 uncultured Nitrospinaceae bacterium | reverse complement strand
GGGGATTTTTGCCATGAACCCGCCGTATTTTATGGAAATCTCTTGGAACCTGTGCGAATTTATATTATTATCTGCGTTTTCCCGCACGACCTTCCCGAGGCTGAATTTTTCGGAGAGGGTCGCTTAAGAATTTAAAATTCAATGATTATAGAGTCGCAGGAGAGTCCCATGGAAGCTGTGGCGGAAAAAGCCAAAGCCTCGAGCACTAAAAAAGATACGGTCAGGATCACCGTATGCAAAAGCCTGAGCGGCATTGCCGAAGGCGCGGAAGCCGTCTTCACGGAATTCGAGAAGCAGATCGAAGAGCACAAGGCCGCCGCCGAAATTAAGGAAAAGGGCGGTTGTTCCCTGGGCCAGGTCGGTTGCCGCGGATATTGCAGCCGCGACGTATTGGTCGACATCTATGTTCCCGGCCAGCCGCGGGTGACGTATGAGCGCGTCAAACCCGAGATGGTGGCCAAGATCATGAAGGATCATATCATCGGCGGCAAACCCGTCGCCAAGGGCGCGGCCAAGCCGGATTATTACGAAACTCTCGAGAAGCAGACCCGGGTGGCGTTGGCGCACGGCGGCAATATCGACCCCGAAAATATAGACGACTATCTCCGGGTGGGCGGTTACGAAGCGCTCAAGAAAGTGATGAAGACCATGAAGCCGGCGGAAGTCATCGCCGAGGTCAAAAAATCCAATCTGCGCGGTAAAGGCGGCGGCGGGTTCATCACCGGTGAAAAGTGGGAGAAGGCCGCCAACACTCCCGGAGAAAAACGGTTCATCATGGTCAACGGCGACGAGGGCAACCCCGCCTCCTACATGGACCGGAGCGTCATGGAAGGTTGTCCGCATCAGGTCCTGGAAGGTTTATTGATCGCGGCCTACGCCATTGGCGCCACCGACGCCATTATCTATACCCGTTCGGATTATGCCATTGCGGTGCGCCGTCTCAACAAGGCGCTGGAGCAGGCGCGCGAACGCGGGTTCCTCGGCAACAACATCATGGGCACCGATTTCAGTATCGAGTGTTACGTGCACGAAGGCATGGAAGCGTTTATCGGCGGCGAGTCCACGGCGTTGATGGCCTCCGTCGAAGGCAAGCGGCCGTTCCCGAAAGCCCAACCGCCGCATTCCACCGAAAAGGGATTGTTCGGTTATCCCACCAGCCTCAACAACGCGGAATCCTACGCCACGGTGCCTTTTATCATCAATAAAGGCGCCGACTGGTATCGCGCGATGGGACCTGACAACGCGCACGGCTGTAAAGTCTGGGCGCTGGCGGGCAACATCAAGTACAACGGCCTGATGGAGTTCGATATGAACACCACCGTCCGGGAAATCGTCGAGGATTACTGCGGCGGCATCGTCAAGAAAAAGGAATTGAAGGTGGTGCATATCGGCGGCGTCACCGGCGGGTTTTTGCCCCCGGATAAAATCGATATTAAAACCGATTACGAAAGCCTGATCGACGCCGGCGTCATCATGGGGCAGGCCAGTCTGGCGGCTTACGATTCCTCCGCCTGCGTGATCGATTTGACCCGGTTTACCATCGGCTTCAACGAAGCGGAAACCTGCGGCAAATGCACCCCCTGCCGTATCGGCCTGACTTTGATCAAAAACATGCTGGACGACATCGCCGAAGGCCGGGGCAAAATGGAATATCTCGACAAACTGCAGGCCATGTGCGAAGAGATCAACGTGACCTCGCTGTGCGGTCTCGGCGAAACCGCCGTCAAATCCGTGCTCACCGGACTTAAATATTTCCGAAAAGAATACGAGCGGCACATCGTCGATCAGGTGTGCGACGCGGCCATGTGTACCGGCCTGTACGAATACGTGGTGAAAGAGAGCGATTGTGTGGCCTGCGGCGCGTGCATCAAACCCTGCCCCACCGGCGCCATCACCGGCGGCACCAAAAAGGTCGCCGCTCATATCGATATGGATCTGTGCATCAATTGCAACGCCTGCTACCAGGCCTGTAATTTTCTGGCGATCGCCTGACACCCAGCCGGAAATTTAAATTATTACGAAAATCCATTCCCCGGAATCGCTGATTTCGGGGAATTTTTTGTTTGAATTTGGCCCTCTTTCCCGGGGTCCGGGGTTTTTTGAATGAATTAATATCCGCATCTTTCCAGACTGCGATATACTGTTAGATATAGCTATATTGGTATTAAAGGACTTATAACAAAGGGATTTTGATGCTTACAAAGGCCGGGCGCAATTTGATGATCATGCTGGTGGCATTGCTGTTTCAGGCAGGCGTGGCCCTGGGTGGAGAACCTATTCCCAAAACCGGGGATCAGGCCTGGGATTCCCTGTCTCAGGTCAAAAAAGACTGGATGTTGAAGTTGTACGACATCGTGGTGGAGGACCGCCCGGAGTTGAAATCCGTCGCCGATGACAGCCTCGAATGGCGTCTGAAGGAAATGGAATACGACACCAAAAAATTCCAGTACATGTCCGACAAACATCCGGACATGATTGTCCGGGACAAAGGACTGCACGCCTTTACCAACCTGGATTGGTTCCCCGAATTTTCCAGGGAGTTATCGAGCATGGACCCTGCCTTCACCGAGCTGGAAAAGAAAATCCAGCATCTTAAGCAGGAGCTATCCAAAAGTAAAAACATGAAAGCCCTGGAAAAGTTTATCAGCGATTTGAGCAAGGACGAAAAGCACAAAGATAAGTTTAAAAAATTCACTTCCGAGTTGGCCCGGTGTCAGAGAATCCTCGCCCGGAAGGCCCGCGAAATGGCCCAAAACAACCCGCAGTAATCCGCAAGACCCCTGTCCCGCCCTGCCATCTTTCAATTTTCCTGAAACTCTTCAGAATCGAAATTCTTCAAGTTTCCTGAACTTCGGGGAATGGGCGAATTGGGTGAAGGTGTTGACGCTGAAGCGGTTGTTCCTGAGGTCCAGCTTTTTGATACTGGCGAATAGTTTGGATTCGGCCAGCGCCTGGATTCCCTGGGGACCGATCAGGTTGTTGCAGACCCGCAGTTCCTGAATCCGGGTCAGATGGGGTGAGCAGGCAATGGACTTCAAGCCGTCATCACTGATTTGGGTGTTCCACAGGAACAGCCGTTGAATATGGCTCAATGTTTCAGAAGCGGCCAGAATACCCGCGCCGCGGTTGCCCAGGTAGTTATGGCTCAGGTTCAACTCTTCCAGTGTTGAAAACTTTTTGGAAACTGCCAGGGCCAGCACGCCGGCAGCCGTCAGATCGGTCCGCTCCAGATTCAACCGGCGCAAGCCGTTAAACGAAGCCGACTCCGCCATCCCCACCACTCCCTTGTTGCCCACCGGATTATCCATGAGGTTCAACGTTTTTAAATTTTTAAGGTGAGGCGAGGCCACCAGCGCCATCAAACCCTTGTGATCGAAATGATTGTTGCGCAGGGACAAGGACTCCACCTTCGCTAATTCCGGGCACCGGGCCAGCGCTTCGAGGCCGCTGTTGTTCAGTTTCTTGCCGTTGATAGCCAGCGTGGTTCCTTGCAGATGTTTCCGGATCAATTGCCGGATATGCATATCGTTGAGCGCATCCCTCCCCTTAGGGTCGAAATCGTTGTCATGCATGAACAACTCCCGGATATTGGAAAGATGTTTCGACTGCGATAACGCCCGCGCCCCTTCGGTGCCGATGTGATTGGAGTTCAACAGCAGCGTCTCCAGTTGAGTAATGGTTGGAGAATGAGCCAGCAGTTTGGCGCCGGTATCGTCGATCCGGTTCCAACCCAGATTCAGATGCGTCAGCGGCGCCAGCGCACCTGTCTGCACCCAGTCTTTCAGCGTCCCGCAATCGATCTGATTGCTTTTCAGATTCAGCCATTTCAAAGAAGCATTGGCCGCGCCATCCGGGAACCGGCTCAGCCGGATTTCTCCCACCCGATTGAGCTCCAACTCCAGAAATTCCATCCGCGGCAGTCGGGCGGATTTGATCAGGGCCAGCGCACCGGTATCGCCCACCCGGTTGTTGGTCAGGTTGATCAGTTTGACCCGGCCCAGATGAGGCGAATCCGCCAGCGCCTGCGCTCCCGCATCGCCGATGGCATTGGAATCCAGATGCAGATGCGTCAGGTTTTGCAGGCTCGGGCAGGCCGCCAGGGCCCGTACCCCGGCATCGGAGATTTCATTCCAACTCAAGTTCAGCACCCGCACATGGGACAAATCCGCCTTCCGCGCGAGCCAGGTCACACCGGCATCACCCAATCGATCGTAACTCAGATCGAGACTCGGCGACTGCCAACCAAGTTTTTCCTGGAGGACGTCGAGGATGCGCCGGTCCCCATTTTCAGATTGTAGAGGGGTGGGTTCAGTCATCTTCCTGAGGCAGGTCCGATTTAAATATTTTCAATTGCTTGAGACGTGAGGAAAGCGCCATTAATTCGAGTCCATCGGGTTCCATCCGGTTATAGGTCAGGTTCAAGGTGGTGAGGCTGCGCAGGCCGGAGCACTCGGCCAGGGCCGCCATGCCTTCGGCGCCGATGCCGTTGGCGTCCAGATGCAGAACTTTGAGCCGGTTCAGATGTTTGGATCGCGCCAGCGCCGCCGCCCCGGCGTCGTTCACTTTGTTGAACGACAAATCGAGCGTTTCCAGCCGCGACAAATAGGGAGATTCCGCCAGCGCGGCCGCACCCTCCGGCCCGATTTTGTTCGAATACAGGCTCAGGTATTGCAGATTCTCAAACTTTTCCGACTCGGCGATATAACGGGCGCCGTCACTGCCGAGGCTGTTCTCATACATCCAGAGCTCCTTCACCGGGGCGAACAGGTCCGACTCGGCCAACTCCTCCATATAAGAGTCCTTCAGCCAGCAGCCGTGCATATAGAGGATCTCGATCCCCGGGATCACCAGGCCTTCGGCCACTTCCAGGGCGATCTCATAATTGAAGCGGCGGTTGGACAAATCGAGGGTCTTTTTATCCTTGCTCAGGCCCTTTTTGATCCAACGGCGCAGCCAAGTCAAATCCTCAAGATTTACTTTGGGTGCCATAAATGCTCGAATAAAAGGAAAACGTTGATTTTATCGAGTCCCATGAAAAAGTAAAGGAATTAGTTCAATATATTAAAACCCGGGTGGCGAACCGCCACAGGTAAATTGAAAACCATGATTTGCGCCCAATGGCTATCTCTTGCCTGTAACCGTCAGCCAGTTCCCCCTCCGGGGAGGAGGCCCGGAGCTGATTTTCTCCTCTCCCCCAAGGGGAG